>JASHQG010000460.1 GCA_030037665.1 Acetobacteraceae bacterium | reverse complement strand
TGCATTCCCGCACAACGGGTAAACGTCAACATTCCTGCCGCAGTGCAGCGTAAGCGAAGGGGGCGGGTGGGAGCAAGCGGCGATTACAAGACGGCGGGCGCGCGCCAAGGCTACCCGATCGCCGAAGCGGGACAGCCCACCGGGCCGGGCGACGCCGGCCGCCGCGCGGAAATGCGCGATGTGCCCGCTGGCGGCCCTACCGTCGGCGCCGCGCGGCTCGACCCCTCCAGCCGTCAGCGCGACCGGCGTTAATTCGCCAGAAAGGCGCGGTACAGCTCCGCCATGTCTGCCACTGCCGCCTTGTACAGCCGCTCCCCATCGTCCGGCGACGACAGCGACGGATCAGACCCGATCCGCCCGTCCGGATACCGCCGCCGGTAATCCGCAGCGTCACTGAACCGGTCGCTGCGGGGCGCCACCTTGGGCGACATCTGCGCGTGCTTGATCGCCTGCGGGTGATAGAACTGCGCGAGCGACACCTCAGAAGGCGTCGCGTGGCTGCCTTCCGCGTCGCCGTAAAGCTGCTTGCGCAGCGCGGAACACTGTTTGCCCTGGAACCAGAACACCATGCGACAGCGCACCGGCCAGGTCTCGGCGGGTGGGCGCATCGACACACTGGCGTAGATCTCGTCGAACGCCGCGCTGACCGTGGCGACGTTCCCGCCGTGGCCGTTAATGAACAGAAAGCGCTCGAAGCCGTGGCGGATCAGCGAGGTGACCACGTCGTTCACCACCGCAATCAAGGTGCTGGGCCGCAGTGTGATCGTGCCGGTGAAGCCGAGGTGGTGCTGGGACATCCCGATCGTCAGGGTCGGCGCAACCAGCGCGCCGGTCTCGTCGCCGACGCCCTTGGCGACGAACTCCGCGTCCAGATGATCGGTGCCGATCAACCCGTTCGGCCCGTGCTGTTCCGTCGCACCGATAGGGATGATGATGCCGCGTGATGCGCGAAGGTAATCCTCAACCTCATGCCAGGTGGAGAGGGCAAGCTGCATTAACGTTCTCCTTGCGGTAAGCACGCCGAGATCATTTTTCCGCCTTGCCTGCCGCGGCGCAACAAGCCAGCTTTTCCGCCATGGCGATCGATGAAATGGTGGATGGCAGGCGGGGCGTCCGCCCGCACTGGCGCAACCTGCTATCCGTGCTCTCGAGCCTCGGGCGTGACGGACTGGCCGAGCGTGCGCGGACCCTCGATCGCATCGCCACCGAGGAGGGCATCACCAGCCTGCTGCCAGGGGCTTCCCCCGCCCCGTGGCGCCTGGACCCGGTTCCGCTGCTGATACCTCCCACCGAGTTCGCAGCGCTCGAGGAGGGGCTTACCCAGCGCGCGCGACTTCTGGATGCCGTGCTGGCCGATCTTTACGGGCCACAATCCTTGCTCTCGTCCGGCCTGCTGCCGCCGGCGCTGGTTTTTGCCAATCCCGGCTTCCTCCGCCCGTGCCGCAGCTTCGGCTGCGACGCATCGGTGCACCGCCTGCAATTTTACGCCGCCGACTTGGTGCGCGACGCCGACGGTGCCTGGCGTGTGGTGAGCGACCATACCGGCTGGCCCGACGGCATTGCCCAGGTGCAGGAGAACCGCCGCTGGCTTGCGCGCGTCCTGCCGGAACTGTTCGGCTCCCAGCTCATCTCTCCGGTCAGCTCGTTCCTCGACTCCTGGCAGGACCTGCTGCCGCAATTCGCCCCACCCGGTGCACCCCGGCCTGGCGGCACGGCCCTGCTGACGCCAGGCCATACCAGCCCGGCGTGGTTCGAGCATGTGCTGGTGGCACGTGATCTTGCCTGCGCTTTGGTCGAGGGTGGTGACCTGACGGTGCGTGGCGGCAGACTTTATCTGAAAACACTGCGCGGCCTGCAGCCGATCAGCGTCCTGCTGCGTGCCCAGCACGGCAATCGGATCGATCCGCTCGAGCTCGACCCGGATGCGCCTGGCGTTGCTGGATTATTGGGCGCCATGCGAGGCGGGAGCGTGGCCGTGCTTAACGATCCTGGCAGCCACCTGGCCGAAGCCCCGGCATTCGCCGCCTTCCTGCCATCCTTGGCGCCAGTGCTGCTGCAGGAGGAACTGCGGCTGGCTGGACCAGCGGCAGTCTGGCTGGGCGACGACGCTCTGCGCCCCACCGTGCTGGCTGACCTTGGCGCGTGGCAGCTGCGCGCGGCATTCAGTCCAACCGCGCCGTTGATCGATTTCAACGCGCAGGACGCTCAGGTCCGTGCGCAAACGCTGGCCTCCCTGGCGAACGCGCCGTGGCGTTACGTCGCAACGGCCCCAACCGATCCGTCCGCTGCGCCGAGCCTCGGTCGCGAGCACCTCGACCCGCGCCGCGTGATGCTGCGTCTCTTCGCGGTGTTCGAAGGCGCCGGCTGGCGTCTCATGCCGGGCGGGTTGGGCTGCCTGCTGCCCGACGGAGCGCCCGTGGTCTGGCCGTCCACCGGGCGGAACGTCGCCAAGGATGTCTGGGTACTCACCGAGAGCATAGCGGCCGTCGCCGGTTCACCTCTGCCACGGATGCCGGCACTGGCGATCCGCCGCACCGCCGGTGATCTGCCGAGCCGGGTAGCCGACGATTTCTTCTGGTTAGGCCGTTACCTGGAGCGATCGGAGGGCGCGGCGCGCTGGTTGCGTGCCGCCATCCACCGCGTGGGCCGCCCGGTCCCGATGCCGCATCAGCACGCAGAGCTGCAGGTACTGATTCCCCTGCTGACGCATGCCGGCCTGCTGAATGCGGAAACCGTGGTCGGGGTCAGCGGTCCCGTGCTGACCCAGGAGTTGCTGCGCGCGGCCGGAAGCCGGGGCGCGATCCAGGCCTTGCTCAGCCAGCTGTCGATGGTGGTGGCGCGGTTGCGTGACCGGATCACCGTCGAAATGCACGCCGTCATCGCGCGCGAGCTACGTGAGTTGGAGGACTTGCTGAGCCGTATCGCACCGCGCCATGAGGGGACAGAGCGCGAATACGCCAGCCTCGCTTTGTCACGTGTGCTGGAGTTCGCAGCGACAGTCTCCGGCCTGGCAGCGGAGAACATGGTGCGCGGCGGCGGGCGGTTGTTCCTGGATCTTGGCCGTCGCATTGAGCGCGCCCAGGCGATCGCCGACGAACTCGCCTGCGCTTTGGATTTCCCCGGCGCCGAGGAGCAACCTGCACGGGTGGAACATGGCCTGCGACTAGCGCTGGAGCTCCGCGATTCCGAGATCACCTACCGCAGCCGCTATCTGTCGGTGTTGCAGCCTGCGGCGGCATTGGACGTGATGCTTGCAGACGATGGCAATCCGCGCGGCCTGGCCTATCAGCTGTCGGCGGCGCGGCGGACACTGGCCAATATTTCCGCCTCGTCTGACACGTCGCTGCTCGCCATGGTCGATCGCATGCTCGACGATGTGCAGGCGATGGTGCGCGACGTCACGGCCGCGGCGGACCAGGCGCGTGCGGCACGGGCCCTTCCAGACCGGCTGCGCAGGCTGCGGGACGGCGTCGCCGAGCTGTCGGATCGTCTGTCGCGCCGGTACTTCGCGCTGCTGCCGACAGCACGAGCGGTCGGCATCAGCGGCGACGGTCAGCCCGTACGAGGTGCAGCATGATCTACCGCGTGCGCCATACGACACGCTACGACTATCCGGGCGCGGCTGATGGAAGCGCGCATCTGGCGCATCTGCATCCACGGGTTCTTCCGTGGCAGCGCGTGTTGTCGGCAACCCTTGACCTCGAGCCTGCGGCTTCCTGGCAGCGCGACGGCACCGACCATTTCGGCAACGTCGTCAATTGGTTCTTTCTCGACATCGCCCACCACACCTTCGTCGTGACGGCAGAGGCAACCGTCGATGTGCGTTTTCCCGCTCCACCACCCACGATGGAGACGCCAGCGTGGGACAATGTGGCGGCCTCTGCCGCACGGGATTGGCGGGCAGCCGAATTCCTGTTCGACAGCCCGTTGGTTGCGGCCGACGCAGAGGCGCGGGCGTACGCGGTATCCAGCTTTCCTCGTGGGCGGCCGATACTGGATGCACTGCTGGAGCTGAACCTACGGATTCGCACGGATTTCACTTTTCGCCCGGGCGTAACGACGACCTCCACGAAAATTCGTGAAGTGCTGCAGCGGCGCGAAGGCGTATGCCAGGACTTCACACACCTGATGATCAGCGCGTTACGCGCCCTTGGGCTACCGGCGCGCTATGTCTCCGGCTATATCCGCACGCGGCCGAAGGAGGGTGGCGCTGGACGGCTCGGCGCCGACCAGTCGCATGCGTGGGTCAGCTGCTGGCTCGGCGCGCACCATGGTTGGACTGATCTCGATCCCACCAACGGGCTGGTCGTGCAGGAAGAGCATGTCGTGCTAGGCTGGGGGCGCGACTACAGCGACGTCGCGCCGTTGCGTGGCGTCATTCTCTCTGGCGGGGAACACCGCCTGTCGGTGGCGGTGGAGTTGAGCCCGGAAGACGCTCCGTAGCCGCAGTCTGAAAATGTCCGCCCGTGCGGGAGAGATCGTGGAGCACTGGGCGCTGGTGAGGCGGGCAACGCAGATGTGCCCTGCGTCACGCCCCACACCCGACTGCTTCCACCGACGTCTCCGGCGTCGCAGGAGAATGGTACGGCTTACGCCTGCACGCCGCGCACGAGCTTACCCGGTAACTCGCCGGTCGCTTCGCCCTCGCGGAACGTGACGTGGCCCGAGACGATTGTCGCCTCATAACCGTGCACCTTCTGCAGCAGCCGCTTGCCACCTGCGGGCAGGTCGTTCACGACGTACGGCTTGCCGCAGCCCAACCGATCCCAGTCGATGACGTTGACATCGGCCTTCTTACCCACCGCCAGCACGCCGCGGTCATGCAGCCCTACAGCGCCCGCGGTGTCCGAAGTCAACCGGCGGATCAGCTCCGGCATTTCCCAGCGCTTCTGCTGCTTGCCCCAGTAATCCAGCAGCCATGTTTGATACCCGGCGTCGAGGATAAACGCGACATGTGCGCCACCATCGCCCAGGCCCATAATCGTGTTGCGGTTTGCGAGCGTCGTTTCACTGACCGTGAAGTCGTAATACGCGTAGTTGCCGAGCGGCGTGTAGATGAAAGCATTGCCGTCATCTTCCAACAGCGCGTCGTAGGCGAGCTCCTGCCACGCACAGCCTCGGCGCGCGGCCTCGGCGGCCAGGCTGTCCTCCTTAGCTGGCCTGTAGTTCGGTGGATTGCCGAAGCGGAACATCTGCTCTGCCGCAAGCCGGTGGAACAATGGAAAAGTGCTGCCCTTCGCCGGATCTTCGGAAAGGATCGCGGCGCGCATCGCCGGATCGCGCATGCGCGCGACGCGCTCGGCGAGCGGCAGATGCGCGATCGACTTGTAGGTCGGCGTGCCGGAGAACGGGTTCTGGCTGCCGGTCAGCCCGAGCAGTACGCCGATCGCGCGCGGCGCCACCACGGGGCGAATGGACAACCCGTCGCGCGCAGCCTCATCCGCATGCGTCAGCAGATCGCGCCACACCTCCGGACGGCTGTGGCGCTGCGTCAGCGTGAACACCGCAGGCCGTCCGCACCCCTCCACCACGCGGCGCAGCATCGCGAATTCGGCATGATGGTCCGGTGCCCATTCCGACACGATCTCCAGCATACCGCTACCAACGTCGCGCATGCCCATGGTCAGGCCGCGCAGCTCATCCTCCTGCGCGCGCAGCGTCGGCGTGGGATCGCCGGCCAGTGTCTTGTGGCTGAGGCTGCGGGACGTTGAGACGCCGAATGCGCCGGCTGCTATCGCCTCGCGGGCGATCTCGCGCATTTGCGCGATGTCCCCCTGGTTAGCATTCTCGAGGTTGATCGCGCGGTCTCCCATGACGAATACGCGCACCGCCGCATGTGGCAGCAGCGCGCATATGTCGATGTCACGCGGACGGCGGTCCAGCGCGTTCAGGTATTCGCCGAAGGATTCCCATTCCCATTGGAGGCCTTCGTGCATCACCGCACCGGGGATATCCTCCACACCTTCCATAAGCTCGACCAGCTTCTCGCGGTCCTTGGGCTTGCACGGCGCGAAACCAACGCCGCAATTGCCCATCACCACGGTGGTGACACCGTGCCAGGACGACGGGGCAAGATGGCGGTCCCACACCGCCTGGGCATCATAGTGCGTGTGGATATCGACGAAGCCCGGTGTGACCAACTTGCCCTTGGCGTCGATCTCGTCTGCGCCCCTGCCGGCGATGTCGCCCACGGCCGAGATGCGGCCGCCAACAATACCGATGTCGGCATCTTCCGGGGCGCGGCCGGTGCCATCGACAACAGTGCCGCCACGAATGACGAGATCATAGTCTGCCTGCATGAACCCCTCCTGGAGCGTCGTTGCCGCGATCTTGGGACAGGCTGAGCATGTGCGCAAGCAAAGCAATCGCGACCAGGCCGTTCACGGCTCCCTCACGCATCCCTACGAAGCCATGAGACCAGATCGCGTTATCAGCGTGATTGAACCCAAACGATCCTGGATGCTGTGTCCTGGCCAGGCCACCCGTGCACGTTTTTCCAGTCGCCCCAACGCGCGCTGGTCACGGCGCGGAATCCCGGTGCGATGTCGACAGAGCGCCGCTTCGACAAAAAGACGGCTGTCCGCGGCCGTCGCGGCAACTGTACCTGGTCGGCTCGGCAGAAGATCGTTGATCCGGTCTCGCTGGTCGTCGCGAAAGCCGAAGCCGTCCATTGGTCAGCGTCGAAAGCTGATCGCCTGCGAATCGAAAAACATCTCGCGCCCGAATCGGCTTCGCCGCCCCTCTGACGATTTACGGCCAGATCACGCGTTTCGGACACGCCTGACACTCTCAATCATCCGAAGGGGATGAGCTGCTTGGTTCTTCAGGCGGCCTTGGGTGGCGACGTACGGCACATCGTCGATCTCCCGACGACTGCTTGCGGGCCGACCGAAACCCGTCCTTCTGGAATGGAGGCCCCAAGCAACTGCGCCAAGCGCGCGTCCTGTCCGGGCTACTGCGACGCGCTTCTTCGCCGCGGATATTCAGTCCGCGACCGACCCTTGCAGGTCTAGGTCTTCGCGAAGTGTGAACCGCCATCCGGGACGCTCGCCGCAAACCAACGGCTCATGTTTCGCTGGCCGTATCAAAGATCAGGACGTTTCCGCTCGCCACGAGTACCTCGGCATAGCGGTATTGACCGGTTGCGGCAGCGGCACCCCGGCGTTGGAGCTCCACCCGCCCGCCGCGATCGCCTACAAAATATGTTCGCTGGGGGTAGCCGCCTGGGGTGGAAAGCTGCCCTCGGCCTGCTGCCGTGAAGCGGCTCTTTGAGAGCAAGTCCTGAGACACGGATCATGTCCTACTGACGGTGATTAGCGCGGTGTCGCGAGGTGCCGATTTCAGGCCAGACGAGTTTCAGGCGGGCGTTTTGCGACGCCCGGAGCGGAGCGGGTTCCAAGACACAATTTTGCAGCCAGGTGCGCTGCCCGGAAAGCGGGCGCGACGAACCCGGCTCTTCGCGGCCCCGAACTCCGTCGAGATGATCTTCAGCGTCCCGTGGGCCTCATGGCGTTCTTTCCCGAGCCCTGAAGATGACGCTCTACTGGCGGCGGATCGGCGCGCCTCCCTGGCGGCCAGCAACGCACTTGAAGCGCGAACAGACTAGAATGCATTGTCTCTATTCGATGACACTTCCCATTGTCGGCGCTGCGCCAGCGCGAGCGTCCTTGTGGATCTTGCCGTCCTTCATGATGACGACGAGGTTCTTGTCAGGTTCGGCGAGCAAATTGAGGTCCTGGAGCGGATCGCCCGCTACCACCAGCAGGTCGGCGTAAGCGCCGTCCTCGATGACCCCGAGCTTTCCAGGGTAGGGATTGCGCGGACCTGACAGCGCCAGCAGTTCGGCGTTACCGGCCGTCGCCATCCTGAGAGTCTCGGCGTTGCTGTACCAGCGCGACATATGGGTCAGCAGCACCCCCTGCCGCTCGGCGACTACAGATGAGAAGAGCAGGTCGCTCCCCCACGCCGTTTTGATCCCGTACTTCTTGGCGTAGCCGTACATGGTGGGAGTCCCAGCCAGCACCTGCAGCCAGTTGATGCGGCTTTGGCCGGTCATCGGCGCGTTGTCGGTTTCGTCGACGAACGGCTGCGTGCTGAGCCACAGGCCCTTGTCCGCCATCAGCTTCGCGGTCGCCTCGTCCATCAGGTGACCGTGCTCGATGCACTGGACCCCGGCATCGATCGCCCTTTGAATGGCGGCCGGGGGATAGGCGTGCACGGCGACGTAGGTGTTGCGATCGGCGGCCGCTTCGACGCCGGCGCGCAGCTCCGGGACGGTGAAGGTCACCATGTCCAGGGTCGTACGCGGCGAGGCGACCCCGCCACCGCCAGTCATCTTGATGTGCGACGCCCCGAGGAACAGTTGCTCGCGCGCACGCAGGCGCACCTCATCGACGCTGTCAGCGATGGCAGCGGCGCCCGTGCTTTCGAGGTGGCTCTGAGGGCCGCCGGGGCTTCTTGGAACATCCGTATTCATGCGCATGTCGCCGTGGCCGCCAGTCGTGGTGATCACGGCCCCGCACGGATAGATGCGAGGACCGACGGCCAACCCGGAATCAATCGCCTTCTTCAGCGAGAACGATGGTCCGCCCAGATCCCGTACGGTCGTGAAGCCCCGCATCAGAGTACGCTCGGCCTGAGCGCTGGCGGAAAGGAAGACGAAGCCGATGTCGGCCGTCATCAGCTGCGCCGGGGTCAGGCTCGAGAACATCACGTGCCAGTGCGCGTCGATCAGGCCAGGCATCAGCACGCGCCCGCCGCAATCGATCAGCCGCGCGCCCTCAGGCGCCCCCTGGCCGGCCCCCGCGACCTGCTTGATCCGCCCGTCCTCGATCCACAGGCTCTGGCCGCCGCGCAGACCGGAGGATTTGCCGTCGAACAGCTGGAAATTAGTGATGACGGTAGGAGGCGCGGCCCGCGTCGCCTGCGCACTCGCCCGGGGCGCAAAGCCGAGGCCGGCGAGCGCACCGGCCGCGCCCGCGAGCATGCCGCGGCGAGAAAGCTCCCGTGTGATCCGCCGATCGGCCAATCGAACTGTCGGTTGGCAGCAAAGGCAGCCGGCCGTGCCCGCGTCGGCCTCGCCATCCGCAACGCAAGTAAGCATCTGCGACCTCACTGCCGGAGAACGACGCCCGCCGGCTTCCCGGGTAGCATTGGCTCAATATGTGCGTCGGGAAACGCGACCTTGCTCGGCTCAACCTGTACCAGAGACGAGGCGTCGGTCAACCAAGCGGAACACCTACTGGCTAGCTCGCTCAGCTCGGCTTCCAGGTCGACCTTCACTACCTTTCCGAAGTGGCATGAGCACCGAGCTTTTCCGACACACACACACCGTTACGTTCGATGGTTTCTCACTCCGGGACCGAGAGTGTCACTCAAGGCGTCCACCGTAGATTAGCGGACAGTACCTGTGGCGGACAGGTTGAGGATGTCGCTCCCTCGTGCACACGAAAGTGCGCTCGGATGGTTCAACTGCACAGATGGCGGTCGTTTCGTTCGACCGGCACCAATCGCGCTTGCAATGCGTACCACATGCGCATTCAATATACAAGATTCGAACGGTGTCGGAGGAGGCGGCGATGGCGACGTCAACAACTGAGCACTCGACGAGTAAGCATGATTGGCATTCGAGCGATTACGTCGATTGGTGGATTACCCGCGACCAGAGCCGAGATGCGGAGCGCCGGCAACGGCTACAGGCGATGCTGACCCATGCCGGTAGTGCACGCGACGTTGAGCCTTCGGTGATTGATATAGGTGGCGGGTATGGCGTGGTGACCGAGGAAGTATTGGCCATGTTTCCACGCGCTCGCGTAACGCTACAGGATTATTCGGAACCGATGCTCGCCGCGGCGCGCAAGCGGCTTGTCGGGTACAGCGAACGCATCACCTACGTTCTGGCCGACCTCACTGACCGGGGTTGGGTCGATCGGGTGGTCAGCGTCGGACATGGCCCGTTCGATCTCGCGGTCTCGGCGATCGCGATCCATAATTTATTTGAGAAGTCGCTCATCGCTGACGCGTACCATGCTGTTGTTAGCGTGCTAAAACCGGGCGGGTTGTTCCTCGACTATGATCTTTTTTTCGACGAGATCGGTGGCTTGGCGGGCAACACGCAAATGCTCCTGGCGGCCGGCTTCGCGCGCGTCGATTGCTTGTGGCAACAAATCCCTTTGGCAACCATCGCGGCGCGGAAGGTTGCTTAGAGTCGGACCCCGGATCGCCACGCGAACGGCTGGTGCGTCGGACGCTCATGGGGCGGCGAGCCGCCGGGACATCAGCTTCATGCTGGCCACGTAGAGCCGTGTGGTGGCGCTGGCGATGGTCGCTTCGACATCCTTGGCCAGTCGGCGATTGCCGTTGAGCCAGGCAAAGGTCCGTTCGACCACCCAGCGCCGCGGTAACACGACGAAGTCCTTTGCAGTGTCTGATCGTTTGACGATCTCAACCGTCCACGCGCCAAATTTTGCCGGAGCGTCCTGTAGTTTGCCGCCCGCATAGGCACCATCGGCGAAGATGTGGCGCAACCAGGGAAGTACGTTGCACAGCGATTGCAGCAGTTGTGGGGCGCCATTGCGATCCTGCACGTCGCCCGGGTGCACAATGGCGCCAACCAGCAGCCTATTGTGTCGGTGAGACTATGACGCTTGCGGCCATTCACCTTCCTCCCCGCATCATAGCCGTGCGGGCCGCCGGCCTCGGTCGTTTTCGCCGACTGGCTGTCGATCACGCCGGCGGAGGGGCTTGCCTCGCGCCCTTCGGCTTCCCGTGCATCCATCAGCGGCACGTGGTTGATCATCTGCCAACACCCCTCGTCGCGCCAGGCATAGAAATACCGCTGCGCTGTGGCGAACGGTGGACAATCGCCCGGCAGCATGCGCCACTGGCAGCCGGCTTGGGCGA
>JASHQG010000459.1 GCA_030037665.1 Acetobacteraceae bacterium | reverse complement strand
GTGATGGAAATGCCGAGCGCGCTGCCAAGGTTTCGCATCAGGCTGTAGACGCTGGTGCCTTCGGTTCGGATCGCCGCCGGCAATGTGGCAAACGTCAGCAGGTTGATCGGAATGGTCAGAAACCCGACACTGATGCCTTGGGTAAAGCCGACGCCGATCACACTCCATTCGGACACATCCGGTGTCCACTGCGTCATTTGGTACAGCACATAGGCACCCAGCACGAAGCCGAAAGCGACCAGCAGGCGCGGGCCAGCGCGCCCGGTCACCCGGCCGCAGATCAGCGCGGCGAGCAGTAATCCGCCGCCGCGCGGTGCCAGGACGATGCCTGCCGTCAGCACCGGATAGTCCATCAAGGTCTGCAGATACGGTGCCAGCAGGGCGAGCGACGCATACATGATCAGCGCCATGGTCGCGTAGAGCAATCCGCCAATCGCGAAATTCCGGTCGGCGAACAGCCGCGGCGACAGAAACGGCCGCGGCGCCAGGAAGAACTGCACCAGGAAGATGTAGAAGCTGATCCCGGCCACGCCGGCTTCCAGGATGATTTCGCGCGAACTGAACCAGTCCAGCGTCTCACCGCGGTCGAGCAGCATCTGCACGGCACCAATCGCCAGGCTCAATGTGCCGAAGCCCAGCCAGTCGAGCCGTGCCGACGTGCTGCGAGGCGTCTCCTTGAGGAAGGCGAGCAGGCCGATCGCTGTGACGATGCCGAACGGCACGTTGATATAGAACACCCACCGCCAACTGTAGGTTTCTGTCAGCCAGCCACCGAGGATGGGGCCGCAGATGGGGCCCATCATGACGCCCATCGTCCAGATTCCCAGCGCCTTGGCGCGTTGCTCGGGCGGGTAGATTTCGTACATCACCGCTTGCGACAACGGCACCAGTGCGGCGCCGAACATGCCTTGCATTATTCGGAACGACACGATCTCGCCCAGCGAATCCGCCACGCCGCACAACGCGGAGGCGCCAGTGAAGCCGACCACGGCGATGACGAACAATCGCGTGCGGCCCAACCGCGCGGCCAGGAAGCCGGTGGGCGCGGTCATGATCGCCGCCGCGACGATATAGCTGGTCAGGACCCAGTTGATTTCGTCCTGGCTGGCCGACATCGTGCCTTGCATATAAGGCAGCGCGACATTGGCGATGGTGCTGTCAAGCGACTGCATCAGCGTTGCCAGTACGGTGCAGACCGTCACGAGCGTGCGCACGCCATTGGACGCGGCTGTCTGCTTTTGCGTGCTGGTCGAGGCCGCCGGCTGTCCCGCCGAACGAAGCGCGGTGCCGGGCGTGCGTTTCATCGGTTTTTGTCTGCCTGTCTCGCCAGGTTCTCGCAGATGCGCTCCAGTACGCGGGTTGCCACGTCGAGTTCGTCGTGCGTGAGACCGGTCAGAGTGGCTTCCCGCACCGCGCGCGATACGGTTTCCACCTGCTCCGCAACCGCGCGGCCGCGCGCCGTCGGCAGGATGATCTTGGCACGGCGGTCGCTGCCTTCCGCGCGCTCGATGAGCTGTGCCGCTTCCAGTGCATCGAGCAATCGCACGACGGAGGAACCATCCAGTGCCAGCGCGGCGGCGAGGTCCTTCTGCCGCATCGGCACCGTTGCGCGGGCCAGATAGATCAACGGGAGCCACGTGGCCTCGGTGAGGCCGAAAGGCTGCAGCTGGCGGTCTACGGCACGCCGCCACTGCCGTGCGGCCCGCGCCACGAGCGGAGCGAAGCCATTCTGAAGCTGACGGTGATTCCGGTTCATGCGCGTACCATTAGATGGTAGATCAATATATGATGTCTCATCTATTTGGCAAGCGCCGCCGCCTGGCTGCCAGGGCGGAGGTGCTGCTGCCGGTCGCGCCTCCGGGCAAGGGCGGCCGCAGCAGACGCTCAACGAGAGGCAGCGTCGGTGTCGGGCCGAGTGTGTTGGCGAGGCTCTCGGTGGAAGGTGACCACCGACGGGCAAAACGCGCTTGGGCGCCTCACGAAGCCTCGACCAGGCGGCGCTCGCGGTTAGGTGTTACGTAAATGCCACCGACGCACCCATATTGCTGGTGACGACGCGTCCGGCGGCGTCCAAGGATCCCGCGCAGGGAAGGCCAGAACGACGGTCCCTGCGAACTGCACGGACGATGAGACTATCGACGCGATTGAAGGCATCGCGGACGATCCAGCGCACGTCGCCGGTACGGCTACCGGGCGCTTCACGAGGGTCGGCATCCGCACTGCCTGTCCATCAGGGTCGCGATAGACCCGACGAGCGGGGAAATCACCACGGACCGTCCGTGGCCTTGTTAATTTCAGGAGGTGTAGGTGGCTCACCATTCCACGCACTATGCAGAGCTGGACCAGGCTATCCGTGCACTGCTCGGCGTGCTCGAGCGTTCGTTCGCCGCCGACCAGCTTACTGAAGTGCATGACTATCTCGACCACCGCGAATATGGACTCGCTTTGGCAACCATTGCGAGCGTCGTGGTGGATGACCGTATCCCGATCCGCCCGGAGACCGTGCGCCAGGTCGATGCGCTGGCCTTCTCCATGAAAATGACCGGCGATCGCGTTATGCGGAGGTTGCACGCCTACGCTGGCTGACAGGAGGTCTCCGGCGGCCTCGATGTGAGCGTGCTGGCGCGAACACCGCGCCACGCTCGGCGGCGGCCCAAGCCGGTCCCGGCCGCCACCTCGACCGCAGAAAAACGCGCCACAGCGGGGGGATGCCAGCGCACCGATGTCACCTCTGTCGACCGTTTCGGCCGGGACGTCGTGTCATGCTCTGGAGGTCCCTGGCAGATCACGTTCATCGCCAGGTTTCTCGATAATCGGGCGGGCAAGCCCGCCGCGGATGCCGCAACGCCACCGCGTGTCAAAGCAGGGGTTCTCGCACGTCACTGCGCGCTGTTGGCCGGGCGTCTGATGCCCGCCCCTGACAGTTTCGCGCGTCTGACTTTCATACCCAGACCTTGCCAGATGGCCCCGGTCCCTGTTGCACCGGCAAGATCGGACTGGTGATGGATGGAACGCCGGGCGTAAGCACGCGTGGCGGTGTGACGATCGGGATGACAGAAGAGACGGGCGAGCGAAACCGGTTCCCGTTCGGGTTCGAACCGTAACAGGTCGCAAGTCACCGTGAATGGGGAGGCCGTACTGCCACGACAACCACGAGCCCGACATTCGCTCCACTCGGGCGCCGACCTCGGGAGATGAGCTCAGCAAGTTTGGGCGCGGAGCCTTTGCCCGGTCAAAAGGTGCTTTGATGACGCATCTGGATTGCTGCATGCGCCGCGCCGTTCTCTAGATTATAACTGGACGCCGATCAGACGTTGTGCGAACCTCACGCGGGTCATGACGGGTAGGTCGCCCAGGCAATCCTTCATGTCACCGGCTCCGGCAGGTTCTCGAGCGACTTGACGATCGCCGAGCACCGCGAGCTTGCCCGATACCATGAGGGCCACACAGAAATGACGATTTCGCCGCTCGCAGGTAAACCCGCGCCCAAAGAATTGCTGATCGATCCAGCCCGCCTGACACAACAGTATTTCGAATGCCAGCCCGATCCGGACGACCCGGCCCAGCAGGTCAGCTTCGGCACCAGCGGGCATAGGGGCTCTCCTGTGCACGCCTCGTTCACCGAGGCGCACATCCTGGCAATCACCCAGGCCATCTGCGACTACCGGCGTACGCAGGGGACCACCGGTCCTCTGTACATGGGCAAGGACACCCACGCGCTCTCGGGACCAGCCCAGTCCACGGCTCTCGAAGTCCTCGCCGCAAACGAGGTGCCCACCATCATTCAACGAGATGACGGTTTCACACCGACGCCTGTCGTCTCGCACGCCATCCTGGTTCATAACCGCTTGCACAGCGATCGACTTGCCGATGGCATCGTCGTGACACCTTCGCACAACCCGCCGGAAGACGGCGGGTTCAAGTACAATCCGACCAACGGCGGGCCCGCTGAAACCCAGGTAACCAGATGGATCGAACGCCGGGCCAACGAGCTCCTGAAAGCCGGCAACAAAGAGGTCAGGCGAGTACCGTTGAAGTCCGCTGCCCGTGCCGAAACAACCTATGAGGAAGATTTCGTGATTCCTTATGTCAACGATCTGCGTAATGTCGTTGACATGGATGCCATTCGCGATGCCCGCCTTACGCTTGCGGTCGACCCACTGGGCGGTTCGGCGGTGGGTTATTGGGAACCGATCAATAAGGTCTACGGCCTGGATATCGCTGTCGTTAATTCGCAGATCGACCCGACCTTTTCGTTCATGACGGTCGACCACGACGGCGTCATCCGCATGGACTGCTCCAGCCCCTATGCAATGGCACGACTCGTCAGTCTCAAGGATCGATACCAGGTTGCCTTTGCCAATGACCCCGACGCAGACCGTCATGGCATCGTCACGCCGACGACAGGTTTGTTGAGTCCCAACCATTACCTCTCGGTCGCAGTTTGGTACCTGCTGACGCACCGTCCTGACTGGCCGGTAACGGCAGTCGTGGGTAAGACTGTGGTCACCAGCAGTATGATCGACCGTGTTGTTACCAAGCTGGGACGTCAGCTCTCTGAAGTGCCGGTCGGCTTCAAGTGGTTTGCGCCTGGCTTGTTTGACGGCTCGTACAGCTTCGGCGGCGAGGAGAGTGCCGGCGCGAGCTTCCTGCGTCGCGACGGCAGAGCGTGGTCAACGGACAAAGACGGTCCGATCATGAACCTGCTGGCGGCCGAGATCACTGCCCGCACCGGTAAGGACCCGGGCGAGCACTACAACAGGCTGACCCAGGAATTCGGCACGGCGTACTATACCCGGATCGATGCGCCAGCAACACCGGAGCAGAAGGCGCGGCTCGCGCGGCTGACACCCGAGGCGGTCCGTGCATCGGATCTTGCGGGCGAACGCATCACCCAAAAACTCGTGCGAGCGCCCGGGAACGATGCGCCCATCGACGGACTGAAAGTGGTCACACGGAATGGTTGGTTTGCGGCACGTCCGTCGGGAACGGAGCCCGTCTACAAGATCTACGCCGAAAGTTTCAAAGACGAGCAGCATCTGCAGGCGCTGGTGGCCGACGCCCAGCACATCGTGCTCGACGCCTAGCCAGATCTGCCGAGCTGCCTCGGGCGCTCTGGGATCCAAACGGGGGCCTGCGAACTCGATCCCGTGTGCGGATGACGGTCGCGGAATGGTGGGCTCCTCTTCATCGGGGATTTGCTGGGTGGCCTGAAACAGTAACCAAGCACCATCCGATCGACGCGAACCTGCTTACCGAAATCAGGAAGGCGACGGCGGTTTCTGCGACCGCGACCTCAATGCGGCGCGCACGATCATACACCAGCCCGTGGCGGATCGATCCTGGGTGGCGGTTTTCGGATCCCGAGCGGCATACATTCCTGACTGTGCTGCATGGCCGACCGTCCGTGGGCGGATTCAGCTTGCCGGAGCGTTTGAGTTTAGGGATGCTGCCATTCTCAACCATCCTCATTGCATCACCGTCTTTGGTCACGGCAGGCTGTCTACCGTCTAGAG
>JASHQG010000458.1 GCA_030037665.1 Acetobacteraceae bacterium | reverse complement strand
GACTGGGACATCAAGCTCGCGGCCGGCGCCGGGCAGTTGTTCGAGCTTGGCCATCAAGAGCAGATCATCGACCGGTTTTTCCTGGGAGGCGACAACCTGCGTGGCTTTGAGGTCGGTGGCGCCGGGCCGCATGACGCCCTCACCGGCGATCCGCTGGGCGGTCGCTTCATCTGGACACAGACCACGGAACTACGCTTCCCGCTGCCGGTGTCGCGCGATCTCGGCCTTTCCGGGCATGTTTTCGTTGACATGGGCGGCTTGACCGAGGCCAGCTTTCCTTACAACAGCAAGGCCTGCATCGAGGCGAACGGAGAGCCTTGCCAGATCTCTAACACGGCCGCCCCGCGCATGGGGTTCGGCTTCGGAATCACCTGGAATAGCTCTTTCGGGCTCATCAACATTGACTTGACGCCGTTCGTGGTGAAGTACGCCCACGATCAGACGCAGATCTTCCGCTTTGGATTTGGGACGCAGTTCTAATGTTCAATCCCCGCCTGTCATTCGCCGGTGCCCTCGCGGCTCTGGTGCTTCTCCTGCAACCGTGGCCAGCCCTGGCCCAGCAGGCCCAGCAAGGGCCTGGCTGGTTCGTACCGGGCCAGCCGCACGCGGCAGCCCCAGCCCGCCCCGTGCGCCAAGCCGCACCGGGGGTCGTGCCAGGGGTGGGCAACGAGGAGCCGGCGATCGCGCCATCCCCGGAACCGGGCGCCCCATCGCAGCAGCAGATTCGCGTGGAGTTGCCCGAGGCGCCGAAGATCCCGCCTATCCCCAAGGGACCGCCGACACCCGCCGCCATCATTGGCGTCCTGTCGATCCCCGACGTGCTGCGGGTCTCCACCGCCTATCAGCAGGCCGACAAGGTGCTGACCGAGCGGCATAAGAAACTCGCTGACGATGCGGAGCGGGAGCAGGCCACACTGCGCGGCATGGGCCAGGCACTGGCCAATCAGCGGGCGAAGCTGAGCCCGGAGCAGATCCGCCAGAAAGAACGCGAATTGCAGGACCGCATTGCAAATTCCCGCCGTTCATTTGGCGAGCGCAACCAGGTCATTCAGGAAGCCGGCCAGTACGTCATGGCCCAGATCAACCGTACTCTGGAGGAAGCAGCGCAACAGGTGGCGTTGTCCCGTGGCGTGAACATGATGCTTAACCGGGCACAGGTGCTGGGCACGACAAACGACTTCGACCTGACCCCGGAAGTTGCGCAGGTGCTGAACAAGGTGCTGCCGGCCGTGATTATTCCACCCGACGGGGTGTCGCCGCTGAAGATGGCGGCTGCGAAGACCGAGCCTGGTGCGCCGGCCGAGATCGCCAAATCGGCCGCCAAGGCGCCGGCGAAGCACTAAGAGGCGCATCCTGGACTGGCCGGAGATCGCGGGCGATCCTCGTTTCTTCCAGCGGGCTGGACCGCATACGCTGGCCGCCGTGGTCGACGCGGCAGAGGCCGAGGCGCCGCCGCGGCGGTTGATGTTGACCGGCGTGGCCCCGTTGCAGACCGCCGGGGCGACCGAGGTGAGCTTCCTCGACAACCGCAAATATCTAGCGGCCCTGGAGGCGACCCGGGCCGGCGCGGTGCTGCTGCATCCGGACAATGCGACGCACGTTCCTGCCGGATGTGTGGCGGTGGTGACCCCAGAGCCTTACGCCGCCTGGGCGCGCGTCGCGCTGTTGTTCCATCCCCTGCCACCGTTGCGGCCCGGCATCCATCCCAGCGCAGTCGTGTCGCCCGATGCGACGATCGCGTCCAGTGCTGAAGTCGGCCCGCTCGCCGTGATTGGCAGCGGCGCGGAGATCGGGCCACGTTGCCGCATCGGCCCGCATGCCGTGGTCGGCGACGGGGTGGTGCTCGGCCCAGACTGCCGTATCGGCCCGCATGCGAGCGTATCGCACGCGCTGCTGGGTGCCCGCGTCTATGTCTATCCCGGTGCGCGCATCGGGCAGGAAGGCTTCGGCTTTGCCATCACCGCCGACGGCTTTCGCGGCGTGCCGCAGCTCGGGCGGGTCGTGCTGGAGGACGACGTAGAGGTCGGCGCCAACAGCACGATCGATCGCGGATCCCTGCATGACACTTTTATTGGCGGGGGCTCCCGCCTCGACAATCTTGTGCAGATCGGGCACAACGTGCGCCTCGGGCGTGGCTGCGTGATCGTGTCGCAAGCCGGCATTTCCGGGTCCACAATCCTTGAGGACCACGTGATGCTTGGCGGCCAGGCCGGACTGACCGGACACCTCCGGATCGGCCGGCGGGCCCGGATCGGTGCGCAGGCAGGCGTGATGGCGGATGTGCCGGCCGGTGCGGACGTGGTTGGCAGTCCGGCGCAGCCGGTACGGGCGTTTTTCCGCGAGATCGCGGCTATCCGCCGGCTGGTGCGGGACCGCGCCAAGCGCACGAGGGGCACGGAGTCAGAAGCCGATACGAAGACGGGCGGAACGTGATGGACGCGACGACAGCAGAGGAAGCCGCCAGCCGCGCCGACATGCTGGACATCGGGCGGATCATGCATGCGATCCCGCACCGCTACCCGTTCCTGCTGATCGACCGCGTCGTGGATGTGGTGCCCAACGTCTCCGCGGTCGGCATCAAGAACGTGTCGATTAACGAGAGTTTCTTCGCGGGCCACTTTCCCAACCATCCCGTGATGCCGGGCGTGCTCGTGATCGAAGCGATGGCACAGACGGCTGCCGTGCTGGTCGTGGAAACATTGGGACCGGATTCTGCCGGCAAGCTGGTGTATTTCATGTCGATCGAAGGGGCGAAGTTCCGCCGCCCCGTGGTGCCAGGCGACCAGTTACGCATCCACGTCAGCAAGGACCGCAACCGCGGCAATGTGTGGAAGTTCAACGCGGTGGCCCGTGTGGACGGGTTGTCGGTCGCTGAGGCAACATATGCGGCAATGATCCGCGACGGTGCCGGCCCGGTATGACCTGGCGCTGTGCCTTGAAATCGGTAAAAATTCTATGAGAAACAACGTGTTACACACGGTTGTTTGGACACATCCTGCAATAATGATTGAGTTGGTCGCTGCCGGCGCGGCGCTTAGCTTGTCGGTGTCATTGCCGACTGATCCCGGACGAAAGATGCGGTTTCCATGGATGCTTTGATCGACGCTCTCGCCCGTCCGGCGACGGGAACTGAGATCCATCCAACCGCGATCGTCGCGCACGGCGCAGGACTGGGTGCCGGTGTGCGTATCGGCCCGTTCTGTACGGTGGGGCCGGACGTGGTGATCGACGACGGCACCGAGCTCGTGTCGCACGTGGTGGTCGACGGGCACACGCAGATCGGTCGCGATGTGGTGCTGTATCCGTTCGTCACCGTCGGTCTGGCCCCGCAGGACCTGAAATACAAAGGCGAGCCGACGCGCTGCGAGATCGGCGCGCGCACGCAGATCCGCGAACATTGCACGATCCATCGCGGCACCGTCACCGGCAAAGGCGTCACCCGCGTCGGCAACGACTGCCTGATCATGGCCGTTGCGCATGTCGCGCACGACTGCACGGTGGGCGAGCATGTCCTCGTTGCCAACAACGTGGTCATGGGCGGACATGTCAGCATCGGCGATCACGCGGTGATCGGCGGCTCGGCGGCGATTCACCAATTTGTCCGCATCGGTCGGGCGGCAATGATCGGCGGTGTTTCGGGCGTCGAGGCGGACGTAATCCCGTTCGGCAGCGTCATCGGCAACCGCGCGCGGCTCGCGGGACTGAACGTGATCGGACTGAAGCGGCGCGGCTTTCGTAAGTCGCAGATCCAGCGACTGCGCACCGCGTTCCACACTCTGTTCCGGCATGAAGGGGTCTTCGCGCAACGGTTGGCAGAAGCACGAAAGTTGTACGGCGAGGACCCACTCATTGCGGAAGTGCTGGCGTTCATTGATGCGCCAAGCCACCGCGGGTTGATCCGCGCGGAGTAAGTTTGCCCCTCCCGCTTGCGGGAGGTCTGAGCGAAGGCTGCGGACTATCGCACCTTCCGTCCTTTGGTCCGCTCCATGGGCGCAGCGGGCGGGATGGGGTGGCGCCACGGCCGAGAGGCACCCTAATCTAGCGACATGCTTGCATTCGCCGAGCTGCTGGAACGCCTCGTCTTCACGCCCTCACGCAACGCCAAGATCGCGTTACTGCGACGCTACTTTTCCAGCCAGCCCGACCCCGACCGTGGCATCGGCCTCGCCGCCGTCACGGGCGAGCTCGCCTTCACGACCGCGAAGCCTGGCCTGATCCGCGAACTTGCCGCAGCTCGCACCGACCCTGTGTTGTTCGCCTGGTCGTACGACTATGTCGGTGACCTCGCGGAAACTGTCGCGTTGATGTGGCCCGCCGCGCCGACCAACGCCGCGCCGCCGCGCCTCGCCGAAGTGGTAGTGGCACTGGAGAGCACGCCGAAAGCCGCCCTGCCCCACTTGGTGGCCGGCTGGCTTGATGCATCCGACGCTTCTACCCGCCTTGCCTTGCTGAAACTGATAACCGGCGGACTGCGCGTCGGGGCGTCGGCACGGCTGGCGAAGATCGCGCTCGCCGAGTTGGGCGGCGTCACGGCCGATGAGGTTGAGGAAGTCTGGCACGTCCTTGCCCCGCCCTATCTGGCGTTGTTCGCCTGGTTGGAGGGGCGCGCCGCGCGCCCGGATCCCGCCGATCAGCCCGTGTTCCGCCCGCCGATGCTGGCGCATCCGCTCGAGGAACCAGACATCGCCGCGCTTGAACCGTCCGACTGGCGCGCGGAATGGAAATGGGACGGCATCCGGGTGCAGCTTGTTTCGACCCCGGGCGGCCGGCGGCTCTTTTCGCGCGGGGCTGAGGACATTTCCGGTGCATTCCCGGAGATCATCGAGGCGATGGATTTTCAGGCCGTGCTGGACGGCGAATTACTGGTGATGCGCGAGGGTCGCGTCGCGCCGTTCGCGGATCTGCAGCAGCGGCTGAACCGCAAGGGTATCACTGCGCGCTTGATGCATGAATTCCCGGTCGGCATCCGGCTCTACGACATGTTGTTTCATGGCCATGAGGACGTCCGTGCGTTGCCGTTCGATGCACGTCGTGCGCGGCTCGAGAATTGGTACGCGCAGGTTCGCCCCGCACGCATGGATTTGTCGGAGCTCATCAGCTTTGACTCGCTCGATGAGCTGATCGCGCTCCGCGAGG
>JASHQG010000457.1 GCA_030037665.1 Acetobacteraceae bacterium | reverse complement strand
GATCCCCGATGCCATATGCCTCGGTCTCGACGATGCGGCCCGCCGCAACGCCTTCGGCCCATTTCCGCACGAGCATTTTTCCGATGAGAAACCGCGCGAGGCGGACCGTATCGACGGGAAGCTCTGCCCGGTCCAGCAGGCGCAGGCGCGCGATTGTGGTATCGGTGTCAGCCCATTCGCTCGACCAGATGGGCGCGCGAAGGTCCTGGCTCAAACGGATCACCGAAGTATTGGGTCTCTCGGGCCACTCGTCCATCCACGAACTCCATGACGCTCACCGAGTAGGAGGGGCGGCCGTCATACGTGATGACACATTCCGTGACCCAGAGGTCGCCCGCGCCGACGATGCGGCGCACTGTGAAACGCTTTGAGCTTGGCTGCGCGACGCGTGAGGCCTGGATATTGCGCCGGCCCCGGATGCGCTCGCCCGACTGCGGATACTCAAGCACCGCGTCGTCTTGATATATCTCGTGCTCACCAACGAAGTCATTTGCGTCCGCGGCGGTCCAGTGGCGATTGAGTGCCTGTCGAATTTCATGCTCATCCATGTTGCCGCTCCTGCTCCCGGTCATCGACACCCGGCCGCTCCGTGCAATCGGACGTTGGCTGCACGCCCAGGCCAGGTCACGCCGATCTCGGAATAAAGCCAGGCACACCGGTTTCCACCACCGCGTTGAACCGGACGTTGGCGGTGATGCCATCCCGAATCGCTTGCATGGCGTCGTCGGGCAGTGTCGATATGTCAAAGTTCTCCTGGATATAGCCAGGTTTGGTTGACGTGGTCAGGAAGGCGGTGCCGCGTTGTACCGCCCAGGCCAGCGCAACTTGCGCCGGCGTCTTGTGGACGCGCTGTGCAACGCTTGTGATCACGGGGTCATCCAACAATTTCGGAGTCATGCCGTGTCCCAACGCTGCAAACGCCAGCAGTACAATTCCGTGCTCCTGGCAGAAGTCCAGCAGGTCCCACTCAGGGAGGTACGGATGGGATTCGACCTGCACCACGGCAGGCTTGATCCGCGCAGCCGCAACCACCTCTCGCACTTTTTCGAGGGTAACGTCTGACAAGCCGATCGCTTTGCAGTGACCGTCATCAACGAGGCGCTCCAGCGCCTGCCACGTCTCGATCAATGTCACCCCGCGATCATAGAGTACCTGACCGTGCTCGTCCCTCGGATCCTGCTCGTCACCGGGTCGAAAGGCAAAAGGCGTATGGATGAGATAGCAATCGACGTAGTCGAGCTGCAGTCGCCGGAGACTTGCGTCAAGGGCGGGTTTGACACGTTCCGGGCGATGATTGGTGTTCCATAGCTTCGTGGTAATGAAGATATCCTGCCGCTTGACCAGCCCGGCCTTGAGCACCGCCTCTATCGCATCACCTACCGCCTCTTCGTTGCGGTACCGCTCCGCACAGTCGAGATGGCGGAATCCCACTTCCAAGGCGGTCTTGGTGGCCTGGCTGGTCGCGTGAGGATCGGGGATCAGCGTGCCGAAGCCGACGGCGGGGATCGCACCAGATCCGTGCGTAAGAGGGATCCTCGTATAGCGAAGCGCATCCGGGCTTGCCATGCTCATCTCCTGGTTCGATAGACCGCGTGCATGCAGCCAGAAAACGGTGACGTCCGCCCATTCAGTGCGGTCAGGTCCCGCTTCAATACCGGGAAGAGGCGTAACGGACGTTGCCTGATGACCTGAGCTACCTTAGCACTCGGGCCTTCGATGCGGATAGCACAAAGACATCCAATCTTTGGCATCCCAGGACTTGGACATCGCCAGGCCGCACCGGTGGCGGACATGCGTGGATCCACCGACACAAAAGCCAGGTGTGACCGCGAGCGCCAACTGATGCTTGGCCTCCGCTGTCACCACCAATAGAGGGGTGTCCTCGTGACCAGCAGCCCGGGCCGCCCGAGGTCACGCCACGGGCGAACAGCGCCTTCGAGGACCCTGTGGGTATTCAAGGACTCCCAGGGGCGGCCATGATATCTTTGGCGTCACGACGGGTAGTCACCCTTCGACGTCCTCCGTTTCGCGCCCTTGCAACGGGTTTCCGCCATGACCGAGCAAACCGACAAGTCAGGTTCGAGCGATCTGCAACCGACACCCAATGAAGGTGCGTCGGCTGCCAGCGACGTGAAGTTCAGAGAGCCGCCCGCCCAGTCTCGCCCCGAGCCGCAGAAGACGCGAAAGGCCACGCTGACGCGAAAGCTCGTGGCAGGCGCACTTGGCGCTGCTGTCCTGGTAGTTCTTCTCGTGCTCGGCGTCCCGTGGGTCAAGGAGACGCTCAACACTGTTTCGACGGATGACGCCTACGTGAACGGCCACGTGACGTTCGTTGCCGCCCGCGTCCCCGGCCAGGTCGTCCGGGTCCTGGTGGACGACAACAACCGTGTTCGCAAAGGGGACATTCTGGTCGAACTGGACAAGCAGCCCTTTCAAGACGCCGTTGATGTGGCCAAAGCAGCCGTCGACACCGCAAAGGCGAACCTGTTGTTGGCGACCGCCACGGCCCGCGGTATCGAGGCCGAGGCCAGAAGCCGGTTCTTCAAATTGCAGAACGCCATTGAGGGGGTTGATGACCAGGTCGCCCTGCTGCACGCCCGGGTTGCTGGCTTGAACAAGAGCACCGCCGCGCTGGCACTCGCCCAGATCGATTACGAACGGGCTAGCAAGTTGGTGGGGACCCCGGCC
>JASHQG010000456.1 GCA_030037665.1 Acetobacteraceae bacterium | reverse complement strand
GGCGCAATCCGGCCGGCACGCCGAGCTGATCGCTATCCCCGGCCCGTACCGCGACTTGATGGCCCCGCAGCTTGCGGAACATGCGGACGCACTGATCGACGAATTGCCGGCACCAGCTGGCTTGCGCGTGGCCGAGACCGCCGGTAGCGCTGCGCCGCTGGTGCGCCCGCTGTCGGAAGACGCTGACGCGGTTGGCTGGCCGCAAACGATCCGCACGTTGCTCGGTTTCGTACGCCCCTGGCGCCGACAGGTTGCCGCGACGGTGCTGGCCGGCATCGCCCGCGTGGTGACATTCATCGGCGTCGGCGTCTGGAGCGCGCTGCTGCTCGGCGCGGTGCGCACGCACGCGCCGATCCTGCCACTCGTGCTGGGCCTCATGCTGACCGCGCCGATGTCGGGCCTACTGCATTGGCTGGAATCCTGGCTGGCCCACGTCATGGCCTATCGGATTCTCGCCGAGATGCGCATCGACTTGTTCCGCAAGCTGGACGCACTGGCGCCTGCCTATCTGCTGCTGCGGCGCTCAGGCGATCTGGTGGCGCTGGCCACACAGGACGTCGAAACGGTCGAATATTTCTTCGCGCATACCATCGCTCCATCCATCGTTGCCATGCTGATTCCAGCCGGTGTGTTGGTGACCCTGGGCTGGACCTGCTGGCCGTTGGCGGCTGTGCTGGCGCCGTTCCTGCTCTACGCCGGCGCCTCCCCGGTGCGCGGACGCCGGCGGATCGATGCGCTGGGGTCGGAAGCGCGGGACGCATTGGGCGCGCTCGGAGCGTTCGCCGCGGAAACGATCCAGGGTCTGGCCGAACTCGCCGCCTTCGACGCCACCGCGCGCCGCCGCACCGCATTCATGGCTGCGGTCGGTCGCTACCAGACCCAACGTCTGGCGTTGCTGGCGGACCTGACGCGTCAGACCGCAGGACTGGAGATTGCGACCGGTCTTGGCGGTCTGGCGGTCGCCGCGCTGGGCGCGCCTCTGGTCCTGAGGGGCTGGCTTCCACCCTGGATGTTGCCGCTCTTGGTGCTGGTCTCGATCTCGGCCTTTCTGCCGATCTCCGAGATCGCGCAGGTAGGGCGCCAATTGGCCGACACGATCGCGTCCACCCGACGCCTGCACGTGGTGCACGCCGAGCCGGAGACAATCGCGGACGGACCGTTCGAGCTGGCCCCGCATTCGGGCGGATCCGTCGTGACGTTCGAAGGCGTCAACTTCACCTATCCAGGCCGGCAGCGCGCGGCGCTGACCGACATGTCGTTCACCGTGCCGGCCGGGGCAACGGTGGCGCTGGTGGGGCCGTCTGGCGCCGGCAAGACCACGATCGCCAACCTGCTTCTGCGCTTTTGGGATCCGGATGCGGGATCGATCCGTCTGGACGGGATGGATCTGCGCCAACTGACTCTGGATGGACTACGCAGGCGCGTCGCCCTGGTGGCGCAGGACACCTACCTGTTCAATGACTCGTTGGGTGCGAACGTGCGCTTGGCACGGCCTGACGCTTGTGCAGCCGACATCGCGGAGGCTTTGCGACGGGCAGCGCTGGCGGAGTTCGTGGCCGGACTGCAGGACGGACTGGAAACTCGCGTGGGCGAGCGCGGGGTGCAGTTGTCCGGCGGGCAGCGCCAACGTGTGGCGATCGCGCGCGCATTCCTGAAGGACGCACCGCTGCTGGTGCTGGATGAAGCCACGTCGCATCTCGACACGATCAGCGAGCAAAAGGTGCGGACCGCGCTGGACGAGCTGATGGAAGATCGGACGACGATCGTGGTGGCGCACCGTCTGTCGACGATCCGCGAGGCAGATCTGATCCTGGTGTTGCGAGCGGGGCGGGTGATCGAAGCCGGGCGGCATGCGGAGCTGGTGGCGCGGCGCGGGGTGTATGCGCGGCTGGTGGAGCGGCAGCTGTCTGGCGTGACGGCTCAGGGATAGGAAGCCAGGATGCGCCACGATCACGGCCAACCCGGGTACACCGAGAACTTCGTGCCAGGTGGTTTTGACCTGTGTGGCATCACGAAGGCTGCTGACTGTCATCCGAGCCCAGGAGCGCGGCGAGGTGCCAACTCGCTCCGTGCGGCACTGCCAGTTCACCAACGCATTGCGAAAGGCGACAGGCAGAACAGTCACCGATCACGACAAGTATTGCTACGTAGCGACGATGGCTATTGGCCGTTGGCTCCGGCGCCTGCCAACCCGCAGGCCGGCAATGCAATTGCGTCTGTCACGCAACGCTATTCTGTGGAGAAAGGACGAGCAATGATCCAGATCGTCGACTTGAAGGCTGAGCTCGCGAAGCTGACCATGCTGCGCGGCCGAGGGCCATTGGACGGTGCCGAGAAAAAGAAAGACGCCGTTGTACGTCTCGCGCCTTATCGCGATGGCTGGATCTTTGCGTCAAAGTTCGCCGGCGACAGCGGCTGGGAACGTCACCGTGGAGGCGACGAAATCGTGGAAGTTGTTGACGGAACAGCGACATTGCATCTGTTGACCGACGGCGGGCCACAATCAGTCCCAATTAACCCTGGAATGATGTTGATCGTACCCCAGGGCATGTGGCATCGCTTCGATTCCCCTCGTGGCGTGACGCTGCTTACCGCAACGCCACAGCCGACAGATCATCCGGCAATCGATGTCGAGGACCCGCGAACGCTTGAATGAACAAGGAGGGGCGCATCCCGGCGCGCAGCCCAATACTCGTGGGCGGCCCATCGTCAAGCCGGGCGCCCGCTCAAACCGCAGCAAGTTTGGGCCATCAGGTTCTGGCGCCAGCGGGAGGGCGCCTGCGCGACCGAGCACTCTTCGACTTCGCCAGGAACAGTAAGCGACGCGGTTGCGATGTGGTAAGGATCCGGATCGGCGATCTCGCTAACGGCGGTCGGGGCGAACCTGTATGACAATCGTGCAACAGAAGACC
>JASHQG010000057.1 GCA_030037665.1 Acetobacteraceae bacterium | reverse complement strand
CACGGAGACGGAGGCCTTTGGCGCGCATCTCTTGGCGTTCCGAACCGGCATGGCCGAGGGCAACGCGCCCTCCACCCGTGATTCTGACCAGAGGTTGGTCTGCCGTTCAATGGCTGAGTGGCCACGGCTCTACAGCGGGATGATCGACGCCGAGATGCTGCTGTTCGGCAGGGGCCGAGAGCTTTGCGAGCTCTGCTTCGGCTTTCCCGAGGATGTCGGCGAGATCGTTCGCGTATACCTGTTCTGCCGCTACGAGCCGGTCTCGTCGTGTGCGCCTGCTGCGCCGCCATTCCATGACAAGAAAGTCAAGCGCTTGCCGAACCGGCCCGGTTGCTAAGAGTCGGCTGCCGAGACGAAGTACGCGAACACAATTCGCTTTCGGGAATATCTCGACTTTCGCTCAATGGGTCGCTTCGTGCCCAAGTTGATGGAAAGTGCTGGAATCTCCCTGGCTCGTGGCGACACTGCTATTTCACGGCGCCAGGATTTTACCCGATTACCCAACGCAGGATGCTTTCGGGGCCCGCCCGTTGCCGAAGCCGGTATCGCTCCGTTGAGCGTAAGACCGCATGTCCTGCAGCGTAGGACCGCGCGGGTCAAAGGACCGTCCTGCCACTCGGTACGGCCTTCGAGGAGTAGGTAGCGGCCGGCAAGATCGGCCGCCGTCATGTCTTCATGCGCGGCGACGGTGATCAGCGGGCGGCTGAGCCGCCACGCCATGTGCTCGATGAACCGCGTCTTGCCGCAGCCGGTTGGCCCTTTCAGCATTACGGGGAGGCGTTGCTGCCATGCCGCCTCGAAAACTGCCACTTCGTTGGCGACCGGTCGGTAGAAGAGCTCTTCGGGCAGGCGGTAGTCGTCGATGTTCACGAACGATGGTCCTGGTCTGTGCATAACAATAAAAGTTTAGCGCCCGCCGCCTCAGCAGTCTAAGGTTCGTGCGCGTTCCCACTCGGTCAGGTGACGCGAAAAGTCGTTCCATTCAAGATACTTCAGCCGAAGATAGCCGCCGACAAATTCCGCCCCGAGCCGGTCGCGCAGCGCGGTTGAGGATTCGAATGCGCGCAGCGCGTCCAGCAGGTTGAGCGGTAGCCGTGTTGCGTCCTTTGCCATGTGACCATCAGTGTACATGTTGATGTGGAGAGGTTCACCGGGGTGATGGCCGGATTCCAGCCCATCGAGGCCGGCCGCCAGAATCGCAGCCTGCAACAGGTATGGATTGACACTGCCGTCGGCGAGGCGCAGCTCGAACCGTCCGCCTCCTGGGACCCGAATCATGTGCGTGCGATTGTCGCCGGAGTAGGTTACGGCATTAGGCGACCAGGTGGCGCCAGACAGGGTCACTGGCGCGTTGATCCGCTTATAGGAATTCACCGTGGGATTGAGCAGGGCACAAAGCGCACCGGCATTGCTCATCAGGCCGCCAAGAAAGCCGTAGCCAAGCGGTGACAGGCCGAGCGCATCGGCAGGTGCGGCGCAGACGTTGTCATCCCCTGACCAGAGCGAGATATGCGCGTGGCAGCCGCTGCCGGTGAGATGGGCGAAGGGCTTCGGCATGAACGTGGCGCGCAACCCATGTTTTTCAGCGATGGAGCGCACCATGAACTTGAAGAACACGTGCCGGTCGGCGGTCGTGAGCGCATCCGCGTACCGCCAGTTCATCTCGAACTGGCCGTTCGCGTCCTCGTGGTCGTTCTGGTACGGCTGCCAACCCAATGTTAGCATCGCGTCGCAGATCTCGGTGATAATATCATAACGCCGCATCAGCGCCGAGGCGTCGTAGCAAGGCTTGGGAGCCACGTCTGCGATGTCGCCGATCGCATTGCCTTGCGGCGTGACCAGGAAGAACTCGCATTCCACGCCGGTCTTCATCGTGTAGCCGAGCGATCCGGCCTGTGCCAGGACGCGCTTCAGGGTATTGCGTGGCGCCTGCGCCACTGGTTGGCCGCCCATCACGAGGTCCGATGCAAGCCAGCCGACTTCCGGCTTCCAGGGAAGCTGAATCAGGCTGTCCGGGTCCGGCATAGCCAGCATGTCAGGATCGGAAGGCTGCATGTCGAAATACGCGGCGAAGCCGGCAAAGCCCGCGCCGTCGCGGTGCATGCCGTCAATCGCCGCAACAGGAACAAGTTTCGCGCGCTGTTGCCCGAGCAGGTCAACGAACGAGACCATGAAATACCGGATGCCCAACTCGGTTGCCTTGCGCGACAGACATTCGGTTTGGTCCACTGGCTCTAGCACCATCGTGTCCATGCCGTCCCCTTCTCGTTCTTGGACTCCACGCCGGCGCGCATCGCGGCCAGCAGTTTTCACGTGCCTGGTTTGCCGGGATACCACTCCGTCCCGGCCAAGGGGATGCGAGCCATCGCCGCCGCCTCCAGGGTCAGCGCGACCAGATCCTCTGGTTCCAGGTTATGCAGATGCCGCTTGCCGCAGGCACGGGCGATTGCCTGTGCCTCCATTGTCATAACCGAAAGAAAATTGGCGAGGCGGCGTCCACCAAGTTCCGGATCGAGGCGCGCGGCCAGTTCGGGATCCTGCGTGGTGATGCCCGCCGGGTCCCGGCCCTCGTGCCAGTCGTCATAAGCACCTGCGGTGGTGCCCAGCTTTTGATATTCTTCCTCCAGTGCCGGGCTGTTGTCGCCGAGAGCGATCAGTGCGGCCGTGCCGATGGCGACAGCGTCGGCGCCAAGCGCCAGCGCCTTTGCCATGTCCGCGCCATTGCGGATACCGCCAGAGATAACGAGGTGCACCTTACGGTGCATGCCAAGATCTTGCAGCGCCTGCACGGCGGGGCGAATCGCCGCGAGAGTCGGCAGGCCGACATGTTCGATGAACACCTCTTGCGTGGCGGCGGTGCCGCCCTGCATGCCATCCACAACCACGACGTCGGCGCCCGCTTTCACCGCGAGGGCCACGTCGTAATAGGGCCGACTGGCGCCCACCTTCACGTAGATCGGCTTTTCCCACGCAGTAATCTCCCGCAATTCGCCGATTTTGATGGCAAGGTCGTCCGGCCCGGTCCAATCGGGATGGCGGGATGCAGAGCGCTGGTCGATGCCTTCCGGCAGGCGACGCATCGCGGCAACCCGGGCGGTGATCTTCTGGCCCAGCAGCATTCCGCCACCGCCTGGTTTTGCGCCCTGCCCCACGACAACTTCGATCGCATCGGCTCGGCGCAAGTCCGTCGGGTTCATGCCGTAGCGGGACGGCAGGTACTGATAGACCAACGTCCGGGAATGCCCGCGTTCCTCCTCCGTCATGCCGCCGTCGCCGGTCGTCGTGGACGTACCGGCGCGGGTCGCGCCGCGGCCGAGCGCTTCCTTCGCCTGGCCGGAGAGCGCCCCGAAGCTCATGCCGGCGATGGTTACTGGTATCCTGAGTTCGATTGGCTTCTTGGCGAAGCGCGTGCCAAGCACGACATTGGTGTCGCAGCGTTCGCGGTATCCTTCCAGCGGATAGCGTGACATCGAGGCCCCGAGAAATAGCAGGTCGTCGAAATGCGGCAGCTTGCGCTTCGCCCCGCAGCCGCGAATGTCGTAGATGCCGGTGGCCGCGGCACGCTGAATTTCGGTGATGGTATAGAGATCGAAGGTGGCCGACTGGCGCGGTGCCGTACGTGGCGCTGGGGGAGTAACAGGCTCCATGGCCACGTCAGTACGAACCGGCGTTATCGACATGGAAGTGATATAACCGCCTTGCCGAGCCGTAGAGCTGGAATTCCGCAGCAGCCAGACCGGCATATCCGGCACGCGCCAGCAGGTCTTCCAGGATAGCACGGTCTGCATTGTCCATCGGCTTGTTCTCGCAATCAGCGCCGAGGCTTTTCACGCCACCGCGCACGAAAATTCGGGCCTCGTACAGGCTGTCGCCCAACGCGTCGCCGGCATCGCCGCACACCACCAGATTACCCTGCTGCGCCATGAAGGCACTCATGTGTCCCACCGAGCCGCGCACAACGATATCGACGCCCTTCATTGAGATCCCGCAGCGCGCGCCGGCATTGCCGTCAATCACGAGCAAACCGCCGCACCCGCTTGCGCCTGCAGCCATGCTGGCATCGCCGGCGACCCGAACTTCGCCCGACATCATGTTCTCGGCGACACCAGGGCCGGCGTTTCCGTTGATGAGAACGCGAGCCAGGGCGTTCATTCCGGCGGCATAGTATCCGACATGGCCCTCGATTGAGACCACGACCGGCGCGTTCAGACCCACCGCGATCGAATGTGCACCGCGGGGATTGACCAGATGCCACCACGTCCGATTGCTGTCCGGTGACAGGCCGTGCAACTCATTATGCAGATCGCGCAGGGCCACTCGCGACAGGTCCACCGTGATCGGATGCGGGTTTTCGTTCACGCCCGGTGTTCCCAAAAATAAACCCGCGCCGGTTCGGGTTCGAAAACATGGGCATCCTCGATGCCGGGTAGATCGACCAGCGTGCGATACTCGCTGCCGAAGGCGACGTAGCTGTCCGTCTCGGCGATTATAGCTGGCTTGCAGGCGATCGGATCGCGCAAGACGGCGAATCCTGATTCGGTTCCAATGACGAAGGTATAGAACCCATCCAGATCGATCAGCGCTGCTTGCAGCGCCTCGTCCAGCCTGGACCCCTGGTGCATGCGCCAGCTGAGATAACGCGCCGCCACCTCGGTGTCGTTATCGGTCTCGAAAGCGATCCGCTCGTGCTGCATCGCGCGCCGAACGCCGTTGTGGTTGGACAATGAGCCATTATGCACCAGGCATTGGTCGGGACCGGTGGAGAAGGGATGAGCGCCGGCGGTGGTGACGGCTGACTCGGTCGCCATGCGGGTATGTCCGATGGCGTGCGTCCCGCGCATGTCCGCGAGGCCGAACCGGCCAGATACCTCCAGCGGGAGACCAACCCCTTTATAGAGTTCCATACGCTGGCCAGAGGCCACCACAGTCACGTGCGGCGCCTGGGTCGCGAGCCGACGCCGTACTTCCTGTTCCTGCCGGGACGGGACTGTCAGCACGGCGTGATCGTCGTGCAACGCAATCTGAAAGTTCCCGTCTTCGAGGCCAGTAGTCAGATTGCGGAGATCCGTCGGGTCCGGTCCACGCAACGTGAGCTTGATGGCGCCCGGCCTACCCTCTCCGTAGACGGCAAAGCCGGCGCTGTCTGGACCGCGGTCGGTCAGCGTCGCCAGCATTGCCGCTGTGAAGCGGCCGAGCGATGGCTGCAACGCTGGATCTTTCAGGAACAGACCGACAATGCCGCACATGGCGTAAGTTCCGACTGCGTGAGATGAACCCATAATGCGCCGCGCCGCGCCACCGATCCGGACATTTGGTTGCTCCTAATCGATGATCGTGACCACATCGCTCCTGGGCATAGGCCAATCTTTGCGTCGACCCGTACCGTTACTCAGCTCGGTGCGAAAACGTAGATCTCATGTACATAACCCAGAGCCAGCAAAGTGTACCAGGCCACCACGACCACAAGCAACCCGGAGCAAGTTACGATTCCGGGCCAGCCCATGCGTGGTGCTTCGACGAATGTTCGGTCGGGATAGGCGCCGAACGCGCGCGATTCCATCGACATCACCATCATCGAGGCGCGGCGCAGGCTGCCGACGAGCAGCGGCATGGCGTAACGGTGCGCGTCGCGAATGCGCCCAGCCAGGCCCCGACCGCGCGCAACGCCCCGCACCGTGTGCGCGGCCCGGATTATCTTAATCTCTTCCTCCAGGGTAGGAATGATCCGCAGCGCTATGAAGAACGCATAACCGATGCGGTATGGCACGCGCAGCTGCGTCACCACGGCGATCGCCAGCTCCCGAGGATCAGTGCAGCGCACGAATACCAGCGACGCCAGCAAGATCGTGTAAATGCGCAAGGCCGAGGCTAGGGCGTAATCGGCCGCCTCGACAAAAACGGGACGGCCGAAAACATGGAACGCCGGGTGGGTCCCAGGCAGGTTGAGGGCCTGTATCAGGAAGAAGCTCACGCAGGCGAAGACGAATGGCCAAGTGCCACGCCAGATCTCCAGCGGGCTGATCCAGGCCAACACCATGGCCGCCAGCAAGACCACGAGGCAGACGACGATCTGCACCCAGGCGACGTAGACGCCGAACGCCAGTAGTGAGATGGCGAACAAGGCGCCAAGCTTAGTCAGAGGATCGAGCCGGTGCAGTGGCGACCGGGCAGTGCGGTACTGGAACACGGTGCCGCGCGCCATGTCAGGCTCCTACCAACCAGCCGATCAACTCGGGCGTGTGCAAGGTCGCGCGCGGAATCCGGCTCGGATGGCGCTGCGCCAGGACCGCGGACAGCGCCTGCAAGGGCGGCGGCATGAGACCCGCTTCGTCAAGCAGTGCGGTCTCGGCGAATAAATCCACCGGCGAGCCATCGAAACGTACTCGCCCGTCGGCGAGCACAAGGACACGATCGGCCCATTCAGCCACCAGCCGCACATCATGCGTGATCATCAGCACGGTCGACCGGTAGCGCTGACGCAACCGTGCCATCAGCGCCATGAGTTGCTGTGCGCGCTCGTAGTCCTGGCCGATCGTTGGTTCGTCCAGGATCAGCAGCTTGGGTTCCAGCGCCAGCACGGTGGCGACGCTCAGCCGCCGGCGCTCGCCCAGGCTGAGGCTGAACGGCGAACGGGCGCGGTAGCGATCGAGGTCGACGATCGACAGTACGTCGTCGACCCGCGCAGCGATTGCTTCATCGGTCCAGCCGCGGACGCGCAGGCCGTACGCGACCTCGTCATCCACCCGGTCGGTGACGAACTGGTGGTCCGGGTTCTGAAAAACATAGCCGATTTCGGCCGCAACATCGGTGGGGGCAAGTGTGGCCAGGTCGCGACCGAGCAAGTTGACCGTGCTCTTCGGCGGCGGGTTGATGCCCATGAGAGCGCGGGCCAAGGTGGTCTTGCCAGAGCCATTGCGGCCCATCAGTCCGACGATCGTCTGCGGCAGCAGCGTGAAGGAGACGCCACTAAGGATCGCCCGCCCGCCGTCATAGCCGAAGCGGAGATTGGTCACGCTCAGCAGTGGCTCGCCCGAACCAGAAGCCTGAGAGTGCGGCGCCGGGCTGTGATTCCTCCGGTCCTCGTGAGGCAGGAGAGCGACCGGCGTGGACGAAGCCGGCGTATCTTGTGTCCCCAGTCCGCCCCTTCCCTCTCCGCTGACGAGACCGAGTGCGATTGA
>JASHQG010000056.1 GCA_030037665.1 Acetobacteraceae bacterium | reverse complement strand
TCCTGGATGCTGCTGATCTCGTGTTGCCGACACCTTGGCTCCCACGCAGCTCTGGCGGCCCGTCAGGGCAATGCAGATTGAAGACAGCCTCCCCCGCCCGCTCCGATGACATGAACATGCGCGCGGCGACGATCGGCCGGAAAGATCACCACCCGCAGACTATCGATGCGTAGAACAGTGGGCCTCGCCAACAGGTATCATGAACCTAAGCGCTTAGGAACAGGTTGCAATAGGTCGCTGACACAGGCGGTAGCATGCCGACAACCGCAGGCAGTGCGTATTCGCGGCCGTATATATTTCCGGCAGCGGGGCGCCGGCGCCTATCGCTCGATCCCCTGGCCCCGGTCCCGACTTCGCTCACGTAGAAGCCCCTCATCTCCCGGGCCGCCGATGCCCGCTCCTGACGCCGTGCCAGTCCGGCGGCTGCAACGGGTTCCGTCTGCTTCAAGGCGGCGCCTGGCGCTGGAGCGCCTTGCCGAGCTCGCCCCGCGGCGGGTCAAGCTGGTAAGGCAGGTTGCGAACGCCGAGAAGTCCCGGGCCGGCAGGCATGACCCGACCCTATTCGAACGACTGCTGCGCGCACATGAACAACAAAAGGCCCGCCTTGCCGAACAGGAGGCCGAGCTCGGGAATACCGAGCGCAAGGTGTTCACCCGCCAGCTCATCGAGGTCGGCTGCCTGGTAGACAAGGCCGGGCTTCTCGGCCTCAGTCCCAACGCGCTTTACGGCGCTTTGCTCGCGCAACGTGACGGCGCCTCTGACGCGAATCAGGTTAGCAAATGAGCCGCGCTCGGCGGGCGCGCCTTCGCGCGCGACACGCGCCAACGCGACGACGGAAAGGGACCAATTGCTCTTACCTTCCCTTTTGCCCGCGATCGCGACACGACCACGGCGCTGCGCGCCGCTGGCTTCGGATTCAACAGGTTGCTCCAGCATTGGGAAGGCCTCACGCGTCCCGACGACGTGAAGAAACTCGCCAGCGCACACAACAGCACACTACGCCGAAACGCCTTCACAACAGCGCCCTCGTAACCGGCATCAGCTTCGCCCACGCGCAATCGCCGACCAAACGGTTAGGTGGCGCGCGATGAGCGACCGACGCGCGATAGATCAGTTCCGCAGGAACGCCACGTTCGTCCACCAGACAGAGTGCGCCTGGCCGGGCTTGAACGTCACGGCAACGCGCCAGCGGAGGCCATCCGCCACGACCTTCGTCACCGAAAGTCCAGCCGTCGCCGTCATGCAACCCTCGGAAGGTTCGACGTCGCTGATCCTGTGAGCGGCGATGTCGCGCTCCGTGATATCCAGGTCGTTCCTGGAGGAGCACAGAAGCGCGTAGTCCCGCGTGTAGAGCGGTTTCGTCTCGTCAGGTCCGTAAGCCCAATATGGCGTCGCCGAGGAACGCAGGGTGCATCCAATCGTTGCCGTCACGCGTGTGGGCGCCGGCGAATAGTGTGGACCGGAACGCAACGTCAGCCCGTCCTCGATGCAGTTGTGGATCCACTGCTCGAGCGGTTTGTCGGCCTCCCACGGTTCCACTCTGGAGGGTTGTGGCGCCGCGGTCTGCGCCGGTTGTCCCGATGGTGCCGGCTGCCGTGACGCCGGGGCTCTGACCTGTGCCGCGAGCGCCTTGGCGTCGGCATCGGAAAGGAGTCCGGTCACGGGCCGGCCATGCACGCGCTGCCAGGTCTGAATGGCTGCCCTGGTCCCGGTGCCGTAGACGCCGTCGATCGCCGCGTCGGGCGGCAGGAACCCGAGCGTCTGCAGATCGGCCTGCAGGCCCAGGTGGTCCCTGAGAGGGCGGGCTGCCTCTTGCGCCGCGGCACCAGTCAGCCGCGAGATCAGGTCGCGTCGCTGCTCGTCATATCGCCGCTCGACGCACAGGATAGCGTCGGCTCCCGGCATCCTGCTGCTTCCGACCTCAGGCACGCCGCACTCGGCTCGCACGCTCCTGGTGAACGCGATGGCCTCGTCCCGTAGGGCGTTGTGACTGCCGGGACCGGTCTGCCCACGCAACGCGTAGTACGCCTGGATGTACCGAAGATCCGCCTCTGAGAGTTCAGGGCTGGAACAGATGAGTTGTGCCAGTGGGTCGCGGGGTGATGGACACGGGAAGCTGGGGTCGAAACGCGGCTGATCTCTAACCCCGGCGTGTGCGCGAGCGGCGCTGGCGCAGCACAAAACCGAGATGAGGATGAAGAACGCGGCAAACGTTGTGCGCATCGACGTCCCGCTCCGTGCTCTGCTCCTTTGTCACTCTACCTGGATCTACCACCTGAAACAGCCGCGCATGGGCCAGTTTTCCGACGCACTCGCCTGGATGACCCGTGGCGACGATTTTATTCGGAACTGGTCCGCAAGGTCGTTGGCGACACAGACCCTCATTCATCCCCGGCCAACGAGGTAGACTGATCGAGATGTTTACCTACCTACATCCATTTGATTTTGTTGGGTTATTTGGTGGGCCCGCAGGGATTCGAACCCTGGACCCCAAGATTAAAAGTCTCCTTAGATCGTCCCATTCCGTTTCAGGTTGTTCCGCGCTCCTCACGTAACCTCTTGTTTTCCACGGGTAATTTCAATATATCGTTTCCTAGTGTTTCACGCCTGTCTCGCC
>JASHQG010000455.1 GCA_030037665.1 Acetobacteraceae bacterium | reverse complement strand
GCCGAAGCTGGAAACGACGACGTCGAAGCTTGCATCGGCGAATGGCAACGCCTCGGCATCGGCTTCCTTGAATGTGATGCGCAGGCCGTCAGCCGCGGCCCGCGCCTCGCCACGCGCGAGTAGGGCCGGTACATAGTCGCTCGAAGTCACATGGCACCAGCGCCTGGCGGCAGCAAGCGAGACATTGCCGTTGCCAGCCGCGACGTCGAGCACATGCTGGCCAGCGCGTAGATCAAGCGCTTCGCACAGCTGCTCTCCGACGATCTGCAAGGTCGAGCCTATTAGTGCGTAGTCACCGGACGACCAAGTGCTATGCTGCCGCGCCTTTAGACCGACGAGATCGGCTTCGGGTGCGGCGGCGTTCTGGGCTAACGACATGGCCTATTCCTCCAATAGTTCGACTGACGCCGGCGTGCGGAGCGGGCGTGCAACACCCTGACGAGAGCGTGCCAGGTTTCGCTATGCAGCTTCTGCGGGATTGTGCAGAATGCGCAGCGAAAGTGTCGGCTTGCTGTGGGCTTACCAGTCGGCTTGGGGAGCAGGAGCATGGGTGTGCAGCCGCGCATGCCAAACGGCGATGGCGACCTGGCGCACCACGCGCGCCATGCTTTACCTGCAAGCCTTGTACATGTACTCGACTGGCTCAGCGGCCGTCTGGATGAGGCGATTGAGCTGGAAACGCTTGCCGCCGTCGCCAGTGTACGACCGCGTACCCTAGAGGCCCATTTCCGACTTTATCTTGGAACAACGCCATCGGGCTGGGTGCGGCGAACGCGGCTTGCACGGGCCCGGCAGCAACTGCTCGCCGCCGATGACGAAACCACCGTTACCGGCGTTGCGGTTGCCCAGGGGTTCAACCAGCTCGGCAGGTTCGCCGCACAGTACCGGCGACAGTTCGGCGAATTGCCCTCGCAGACGCTCGCAGCGGCGCGGCGCAAACCGTCGGATGGGGTCGAGGAGCTCGACGATGATGCACTTCGCCTGAGCTGGCGCGCGCTGGCTTCCGCGTTCATGGTGGGTCCGGGGCCATGTAGCGCAGCGCTTGCTGATGTCGAGTACGCCCAGGAATTGGCACCGCATTATGCTCTGCCAAAGTCGATTGCCGCTTGGTGTTGGGGTCAACGGGCCGCTCACAACTTCAGTGACACGCCGCAACAGGACCGTGCGAGATCACTGCGGCTTGCGGACGAAGCGGTGCGCATCGCGCCGTATGATGCACTGACTTTGAGCCTGTGCAGCGGGGCCCTGACGCTAGCACGCAGGCTCACTGATGCTGATCGGCTGATTGAACGCTCGCTCGCAGTCGACCCATCCTCGCCCTGGGCCTGGGCACGCCGCGGCTGGTTGTCAGCCTATCTCGGCGATCACGACGGTGCATTGAGGGAATTGCAGTTGACGCTGCGGCTGATGCCGTTCGAGCCGTTGCGGCACCTTGCTTTCATTGGCATCGGCTGTGCGCATTTCGGCGCTGGTCGCTACGATCGGGCAGCGCGATGGATCGAGGACGGCGTTGCAGCCGGGCCGGAGTCGTTCTGGGCTGAGCGCATTCTGATTGCTGCCGCGGTACACGCGGGCGCTCGGAGCGCGGCCCGACGGCATGCGAGCAAGCTCCTGCGCAAGGATGCGAACCTGACCGTCGCTGTCGCGCGCGATGCGTGGCCGTTCAGGCCGGCGTTCATGCGGCTTCTGGCCGACGGGCTCGCGATAGCCGGCGTGCCCCGGGCGTAATATGGAGATCGATAGTGTCATAGCCCGCTGGATATGTCATGCATGGCGGCGGTATCTTGCGTCACCAAGCGAGGTCCGCTCTCACCGCGAGTGCAGGTGAGGAGAACCCCGCAGAGCCCGGATTGGCAGCGCTCGGCCCGGGTCACTGAGAACACTCTCCCGACTCTGTCATCCGCCTTGGTGCGTCGTCTGGCCGACAGCGGCCAGTCTGCTATCGCCCGGGAGCGGACCCTGCGCCCAATGTGGACGACCGTCTGCTCTGGGTCGAGAGCTGCCGCGGCCACGTAGGAGGCCGTCCTGGGTAGGTTCCGCCGCTCCCTTTCCGGGCGACAATGGTCAGAGTCGGACTGGGGATATAAGACAGGATCTGGATTGCTGAACGGATCTGACGCCGGCGGCTTGCGCGGCCTCGACGCGGTCGGGTTGATCTGGCCCTATGCAGATGCATCCTGACGCCAACCAGTCCCGAAATCGGCAATCGACGGGGGGTTTGCCAGCCCGCTGATGTCGCGACGAATCGCACTGGCCAGTTCGTCAAGAAAACGCATTATGGTATGCGTTTAACGCCGGCGCACCGCCGAGATGCACATAGAGCACCTTTGATCCGGACGGGATTTCTCCGTTACGAGCCATGGCGATCAGGCCCGCCATGGATTTTCCCTCATAGACGGGATCAGTCAGCATCGCCTCTAGCGACGCCACTTTTCTGATGGCAGTGATGGTTGCCTCGTCAGGCAAGCCGTAATCTGGCCCGGCGAAACGAGGATCGATGTCGATCGCGTTGTCAGAGATGGCGTGCTTTAGGCCCACCAGCTCGGCGGTGGCCCGAGCGATCTTGGTCACCGCCGCTCGGGTCATAGACTCGTTGGCGGCAGTGTCGATACCAATCAGCCGCCGCCCCCGCTTCTGCGCGGCGAAGCCGACAATCATCCCGGCCTGGGTTGAGCCGGTGCAGGTCGCGGTCACGACGGTGTCGAAAAAGATGTCCAGCTGCCCTTCCTGCGTTGCGACTTCATCGGCGAAGTTTGCGTAGCCGAGGCCGCCGAGCGGGTGGTCGGACGCGCCGGCCGGAATTGCATAGGGTCGGCCGCCCTCGCGCCGGATTTGCTCCAGCGCGCGCTCCCAGGTGTCCTTCACTGCGGTGGAGTAGCCTTCGCCTTCGAGTAGCGTCTCGGCGCCCATCAGGCGAGACAGAAGGATGTTACCGACCTTGTCGTAGACTGGGTCTTCCCAGTGGGTCCATTCCTCCTGCACCAAGCGACAGCGCATGCCCAGGACGGCGGCGACGGCCGCGACTTGGCGCGTGTGATTGGACTGGATGTTGCCGATGGAGACCAACGTGTCACAGCCCTGGGCGACCGCGTCCGCGGCGAGCCATTCCAGCTTGCGCACCTTGTTTCCGCCAAAGGCCAGGCCAGAGGAGACATCGTCACGCTTGGCCCAGACCTCGACGCCAAGTTCTTTAGATAGGCGGGGCAAGGGATGGATGGGAGATGGCCAAAAGCCGAGGTTGATGCGGGGAAAGCGGGATTCGAGCTCGAGAGCCATGCAGGGTCTCCTGGATGCCGTTTGAGTGCCGCTGTCGGGCGAACTCGTGCCAAAAGCCAACCACAGCGGGCGAAAAAGCACACGATTGATGCATATTCTACAACATATCAGGCAGCGTCCCTACCGCGAACTCCGCGTTGACGACGACCTCGCACCGTCGATTACAGCCACCCAGGTCGGCCAAGTGTCTGCTTTCAAGAAATCGATCGTGGCAAGCTAATGACGTAGATGGGTCGAACGCGGACTCTTGATCATTCACCGTCGCCAGAACCGCCACCAAGAGCGGGCCTTAGAGCCCTCTTGCACATTTGGGGAAATCCGATCAACCGGGGCCTCCTGGTTGCGGCTGCCAGCTAGGGCCTGGGCCTTCGCATTTGAGTCCGCGAGAAACCGCAGATATAGGCTTCGATGTTCAGGGAAGCGCTCTACGCCTTCACTGAACACGGCAGCTGCTTGATCC
>JASHQG010000454.1 GCA_030037665.1 Acetobacteraceae bacterium | reverse complement strand
ACGAAGCCGGCGATCAAGTCAGCTTTGGTGAACAACACGTAGACCGGCACCTGTACGCCAAGCTCGTCGGCCAGCTCGCGCACGCGCTTGCGGATAGCGCGCGCATGCGCAAACCGTTCAGCTTCCGACAGCGTCGCCAGATCAGAGAGGCTGATCGCCACCAGCACGCCGTTCAGCGGCTGGCGGGAGCGGTACTTCTTCAGCAGCTTGAGGAAGCCGAGCCAGGCGCTGGAATCAACCGCGGCATTGGAATCCTGGGTGGTGTAGCGACCGGCGGTGTCGATCAGCACCGCCTCGTCGGTGAACCACCAGTCGCAGTTGCGGGTACCGCCGACGCCCTGCACGGCCTTCGGCCCATGATCGTCAGCGAGCGGGAAATGCAGACCGCAATTCACCAGGGCGGTGGTCTTGCCGGCGCCAGGCGGGCCAATGAACATGTACCATGGCAGCTGGTACAGATGTCGCCGCGAACGCCCGCCGAGTTTCGCGCGCTTCAGTTCGTGCAGAGCCTCCTTCAGCCGCTCCGTAAGCAGCGCCACCTCCTCGGCGGAGGCGGCAACGGACGGATCAGCCTCCTCCTTGGCGACGCCCTCCTCCAGCTCCTTCTCTTTCCTGCGCTCGCGCAGCTCCTGCACGAGGACGAAGATCAGCCACAGCACGAAGATCGCAATGATGGCGAGGACGCGTTCGAACACGCTCGTCAGCGGATGCAATGCGCCGAGGCCGAGCAACGGGCCAAAAAACCAAGCCACGATCGCGAGCACGCACGCGATCAGCAGGGATTCCACCCATTCCTTCTGCAGGAAGCGGCTCACAGCATGGATCATAGCGAATTTGCCGTCTTCATCAGGACGATCTCGGTGCGCCGGTTCTGTTCACGCCCCTGGGGCGTGACGTTGCTGGCAATCGGGGCGGTGTCGCCCTTACCGACGGCGCGCGCACGTTTCGGGTCGGACAGCTTGGACTCGATCACCCGGGCAACCGCGTCGGCGCGGGCTTGCGACAATTGCCAGTTGGACGGGAACTGCACGGTGTGGATCGGCTGGTTGTCGGTATAGCCGTTAACCAGCACATCTCCCTTGGTAGCCTGCAACGCGGTACCGATCCGCTGTAGCAGTGGCAGGGAACTGTTGTTGAGCACGGCAGAGCCGGAGGCGAACATCGTGCGGTTGATCAGCCGCACCGTGATCGTCTGCGGATCCTCGAACACCTTGACCAGGCCTTCCCTGATCTCCGGCGCCAGGAACTTGTCGAACTGCGGCGCGCCGGAATTTGTGGCGGCCACCATCGCAGGCGTTGGCGGCGGTGGTGGCACGACCGCCGCGCGCCGCGGCACGGCAATGGCGCCGAGCGGCGGCAACGCCGCCAGTTCGTTGAACGCCACATCGGACGCGGTGGCCAGGGTAAAGTCAAAGACCAGATAGATCAGGCAGGCCGCGGCGAGTGTGCCGACCGCCAGCATCCAGATCGACACGCGCTGCGCCAGCGGCTTATAGCCGGTCTCGAGGCCGCGCCAGTGCGGCGACAGCTCGCGTTCGAATTCGCCCCGACGCTGACGCACGGTGCGATAGAGCGAATCGCGCAGCTCCGTTAATGCGGCGATGCCGCGCGGCATCACCCGATAGCGGCCCTCGAAACCGAGCGATGTGCAGAGATACATCAGCTCAACCACCGGGCCATGGCGGCCGAGGTCCTTCTCCATGTCCTGAAGGATATCGAAGAAGCGCTCGCCACCGCTGACCTCGTTGTGGAAGATGCTTGTCAGGCTCTGCGCCGTCCACGTGCTGGTGCTGCCCCAGGGTGTGCTCAGCACGAGATCGTCGATGGTGGCGCACAACGCATAGCGGGCGGCGCGCAGGCTGCGGGTGTCGAGGCCGGTTGCCAGCGCCCGCGGCTCAAACTCGCGTACCGCTTCGATCATGCCGCGGCGCAGTTGTTCGGGGTCGGGATTGCGGCCGCGCCCCGCGCCAATGCGGATCGCCGCTGCGAGCAATGGCGCAGCGGCGGCGATCAGCGGGTTGGCGCCGACCGCGGGAACGGTGCCAGCGGCAGGCGGGGCGACGGGACCGGGCGATGAGGCGGCGAACGGCGCGCTGCGTCCACCGGGACGCGGGCGGACGATTGTCGCTTCGCTGTCGGATGGTTCGGCGAAGGGATCATCGCTCATCGACTGCTTACCCCCTGATCGCCCAGCATTCCATTTCAAGTCCCGGCACGTCGCCGGTGACATGGATGGCTATGCCGCCCGACCGGGCGAGCGCTGCCCAGTACGGGCTGCTGCGGTCGAGTTCGAAATAGGTGGTGCCGGCGTAGTAAGGTAGTTGCCGCGGCGCCACCGGAAGGGCGCGTACGCCGATGCCGGGCAGGGCGACGTTGATCAGTTCGCGGATCTGCTCGACCGGGCCGATCTTCACCAGGTTGGGAAAGCCGCGACGCAGTGCCTCGGCCGGCATCTGCGCCTTCACCGCCAGTACCCAGGTGGCGTTGCCGACCAGAGTACGATCGACAATCGGCCCGACGCGGATGCCGAACCGACGTTCCTGCAATGGAATCGGGACGGCGTTGCGCTCCAAGACGGCGGAGAGCGACTGGCGCAGTGCTGCCATCACCGGGCGATAGGTCGCTTGCAGGTCGTCATGGCGATAGGTGGCGAAGCTCGCCGATCGCTTGCGGCTCTCGGTGAAGGTGGCGAGTTCGCCTGCCAGGCTGACACAGGTCTGGTAGAGGGTTTCCGGATGCAACTGGTTCACGGTTGCCGCCAGGTGGGTGAACAGCGGCTCGTAGCGGTTGCACAACTGCAGCATCAGGTAGTCGGCGATCTCGGCGGCGCCGCGCGTGGCGGTCTCCGACACGCGGCCGGCCAGTGCTTCGGCGCGGTGATACAAGAGGCCCTGCAGCTGGGTGACAAACCCCGCCAGGGTGGGCGAGGCACTGGTCAGCAGGAGCGGCGGGATGAAGGCTTCGTCCAGCTGCACACTCTTGTCAGCGCGGACCTCGGCGATGCGCGCCAAGCCAATGCCCGTGTAGCCCTCGCGCGCATCACTTTCCAGGGCATAACGCAGGCGCAGCTTGCCGACCGGCAGAACGGCAGAGTTCTGGAACCCGGCATTGGTGTCGACCGCCTCATGCTCGTGGATCGAGAAGCGGGCGACAGTCTCCTCCCGATCGGGCGGCGCGGCTTCCGCGTTGCCGGGCTGGCGCGCTGGCAGGATCAGATAGATGACGCTGTTGCGGGCGCTCTCCGGTACGTCGATCGGTTGCGGGTGGTCCACATCGCCGGGGGCGCTGAACGGTGTGCCGTCGGGCAAGATGCCCGCGACCGCGCGCAGGGCAAACTTGCCGAGTGTCAGCAGGTCGGCGTCGAATTCGAGCTGCGTCAGCCCATAGGCGAACGGCCGCAGCCCGGCGGTACTGCCGCGCACGAGGCGCTCGACATAGCGATCCTGCTGCTGGAAGTGCTGCGGCTGCAGAAACAGCCCCTCGGTCCAAACCACTTTGCTTTCCCAGCCCATGTCAGGGAGCAACCTTTGTGCTGATTCCATCCTTGGCCAACGTCACAGTGACAGCGGTCGTCTTATGCGCCGGCACGCTCGCGTCGGTGCGCCACTTGGCCTGCTGGAAATTCTGGTAGGCGGCGAAGATGCCTAGGTCGGTCACTTGGTCTTTCGGCTTGAGCACCACGGTCTTGGTTGTGCCGGGAGCCAGGATGTAGTCGTCACGCTCGACCAGCGTCTTGTTGAGTGCCGTCTTATCGTCGTTAAACAACGGGAAGAACTCGGCATTCTCGAAGGCGTTGGTCGAATCAAGCTGATAGACGCGAACCGCGATCGGCGACGCTTCGCCGCTCGAGCTTGGATTGACGTCTTTCGTCGCCGTCAGTGTCAGCTTGACCACCGTCGGCGGCGGGGGAGGCGGCGGCGAGCAGCCGACAAGTGCGGCCAGCAGCGCCAGTCCGGCGGTCCCGGGAAGCCATCGATCCATAGCACCCTGTCTCCCCCCGCCGACGGAGCGATGGGCCCACCGCGCTTGGTTGTCGCACGCGCTTGTCAGCTGCTGCCGCGCGGACGGCGCGCCACGTTCTATACACGAAATCGATCGGGTCCGATATAATCTATTGCACCGGGCGCGCGGGTGTAATCTATGTCACAGGGTCCGCCACCGAATGTCGCGCTGCGGGGCGCGCCGCGGCGCGCTGTTTATTGGTGAAGCAAAGCCGGCCGCCCGCGATCAGAGCTTGCGCACCTGTTCGTCGTAAGCGCGAGCGAACTCGCGACCGAACACCGATTGGAAATCGCCCTCCGCGTCCCGCGCGATGTCTTTGTAGGTGGCGCAGAACAACTCCCAGGTGCGCGCCTTGCGGGCAGCCGGCAGCAGGTTGTCCAACATGCCGGGCATCAGACGCTTCTCGAGCGCGCCCGGCTCGAAGCGCCGCAGCAAGGCCATCAGGGCGGTCTGCATGCCGGCCATGACGGCCAACTCATGACCGCGCACGTCGTCAAATGCTTCCTGCGCCGCCGTGAGCGGCTCCTGGTAGCCCGGGCGGTTGGGCTGCAGCAACGCCGTCAGTGCATCCTCGGTGGTAACTGCGAACTTCAAGACGTTGTTGTCGCGTGCCCGGAGCATGGTTTGTTCGACACGAAACTCGTTCTTGATTGCGGCGCGCGAGAACAGCACTTGGCGCAGCCCCTCGACGAGGGCGCGGAACAGCGCACCAGCGGCACGCATCGCACCCTCTGGATCAGCGCCGAGGTTGAGGTCGGCGACGCCCGCGCCGGCGAGAAATGCGGCAACCAACCTGGTCGCATCGGCCGCCAACGGCGTGGGGAGGGGGGCGGCGGCAATGGCGGGTGCCGGGCGAGGCACTGGCCGGCGCGCGACGGGGGGAGCGGCTGAGACCGGCTCGCCGAATGGGTCACTCAACAGGTGGTCGGTGCCATGCGGCAGTGCCGCCGCCGGCGGCGCCACCGGCACCGGCTGCGCCTGACCCGTCGGCCGCAGCGCAGCCGATCGATCAGATGCGGCCGACACGGCTGGTGCCGCGGGCGGCACATCGCCCAACAGGGCGTCGATGTCCGATACCGGGGTGGGGACCGCCTGGCGCATGGCGGGGGCGGCCGGGACAGGCTGCGGCAGCGGTCGTTCCGGCGCCCGGCCGGGCGGCGTGTCGCCCAGCAGTGCATCGATGTCGAGTTCGTCGAAATTTGTCACCGGCACCGGATTCGGGGCGGCAAAGACGTGTGCGGGAGCGTCCACGTTGTCGGCCTGCGACGGCCCGTGCCATTGCTCTGACGGCGTGACGCCGCGGAAGAAATCGGCATCAGGATCGTGGCGGGGCACGCGGTTCGCCTCGTCGGCGAGATCGAACGGATCGTTGCCGCGCGATGCAGCGGGCGGCGGCGCGGCGATCGGATGCACGAAGCCGGCCGGCGGTGGTGTGTCGAACGGATCGTCGGCCAGTGGATCAGGGGTCAGCTCGCCCGGGTCCGCGAGCGGACCACCGCGCGGCACGCCAGCCGGTGCCACCGGCGCATGCGCGGCCACCGGTTCGGCGGCGCCCTCGCGAAGAGTTATCGTGTAATCGCCCAGGCCGATCTCGTCGCCGTCGGTCAACTCGACCTGCCCGTTGCGCGGCAGCCGTTCCGATGCGCCGTTAATGAACACGCCGTTGGTGCTGACGTCGGTTAGTACATAGCGGCCGCCGGCAGCGACGATCATGCAGTGCGTCTTCGACAGCTGCCGATCGGGGTCCGGCAAGACCCAGTCGTTGCCGGGTGCCCGACCGATTGATAGTGTGCCGTTCCGTAGCGTGCGAGTGTCACGGTCGCCCGAACCGCGTGGCCCGGTCAGCGTCAGGATCATTGGCATGGGGGCTATCCGGATTGCTCTGGTTTCGGCTGCACGCGATGTCGCACGGAATTGCGTTGTTGGGCTTAGGGGTTTCAATGGCGGACATCACACTGGCCGAATTCAATGGACGGGTTTGGTTGGTAGGCGGCGAGGCGCATCTGGAGGATCTGCTCGCCAATACCCTCCCTGCGGAGATTAGCACCGAATTGGTGCAATGCGAGCGCGCCGAAGACATCCACACCCTGTGGGTTCAGCTTTGCGGTCCGCCGGGAGCGAACGGGACGCCGTGGCAGATCCACCCCGCCATCGTCGCCCGCATTCACCGGACCTCGCCAGATTACGCCGTCTATTTCGCGCAATGGTCGGCGCTGCTCGACAACGAGGCACTGGCGGTGATCAACGCCGCGGCGTTGCAGGCCAACGAGAACCCGCAGGTACCGGTCGTCCTGGCCGAATACCTGGACCCGACGGGGCCGCAGGCCATGGCCGATCTGTCCAGGCTGCGGGCGCAACTGATCGAGGACACGTTGGCTGAGAGCGGCGTGGACCGGGGCCGCGTTACGCGCGAGAAGCGCAACGTGAGCGACGTGCCGGGGATGGCGCAGGAGAGCCAGCGCGTCGATATCATCGTCCGGCCGGCGTGAGCCGCCGGCCGGCTGGTCCTCTGTCGCTCCCTGCTCGGTCGAGCCTTTTGTGGCAAGCCACCTTGGTTCACGAGTATTGCGGCGGAACGTGCCTTGCCGATCAACCACGAACATGGGTCCGGCCTGGTGACGCGGCGCGATGACGCCTGGCACACATGGGTTCCGCGATGCCGTCCCAGACAGGCGGGAGCTCTCGAATACCGCGGCTCATGAGCGGATTTTCTGGATCTTCGGCTCGTCCTATCGTCATCTCGGCGCACTCCGCCACCCGGCCGGCACGCGTCACTCAGGCGTTGGCGCGCCGCATGATTGGTGTTCCTGAGCAGACACCATCGTTTAGTAACGGCAGCCGCGACATGACGATCCTGTCCGGCTGAACGACATCCGCATGCCGCTGCGACCCAGCCATCAGCTGCCGTGATGGTCCAAGCTCGGTTTGGGCGCCGAGCTGAGCCGGTCGACGAACGTGATTCCGATGGCCGAAAGTATGAAGATCGAGTGGATGATCGTCTGCCACATCACGCCCTCGGAGGTAATTTTCGACCCCGGCAGACCGAGCGAGTGCGCTTCAACGAAGCTGCGCAGAAGCGAGATCGAGGAGATGCCAATGATCGACATTGCCAGTTTGACCTTCAGTACCCCGGAATCGACGTGGCTCAGCCATTCCGGGTTGTCCGGATGGCGGTTCAGCCGCAGGCGGGAAACAAAGGTCTCGTAGCCGCCCACGATCACCATCACCAGAAGGTTCGAAATCATCACCACGTCGATGAGCCCCAGCACGATCAGCATGATGTTCTGTTCGTCGAAGCTCAAGGCGTGCGTGATAAGCTCGTAGAGTTCCTTGAGAAACAGGAACACGTAGACGACCTGGGCCACGATCAGGCCGAGATACAGCGGCACCTGCAGCCACCTGCTGGCAAAAATGAGCCGTGGCAGTGGCCTGACCAAGACGGCCTGGGCGGCGACCGAACCAGGTGCTATGTCCATTCCGATATTATAGCAGTTCTGTAATTGACAGGGGAAGGATTTTTGCCTGGGACTCGTGCCTGGACTTCACGTGCGCCCGCCGGGTCGCGGCAAAGACCAGACCATGAGCTCGCCGGACAAGTTGACCCGTCTCCCTACGCACCGAGGCTCTGATCCGGCCCATCCGAACCAACCCTCGCAGCGTGCATACGATGGGACGCCTCACGTCGTGCGGCGACTTTATGGTCTGGCGCCGATTGAATAGCTCCCCAGCAAAATAGCGGGCCGGATTGTCGGAACGCGCATCTGTCGGGCTTCGATGAGCGACGCCGCTGGATCCCAAACAATGAAGACGACAACGAAGCTTCGCTACATCTCAATGCTCCTCGTGTTGCGCAAGGGCCCCTGGAAGCAGTGCCGTTGACCAACATGTTCCCGGGCCACCGTGCTCTTTTCTCCTTCCGCCACGATCAACGATCCTGATGTTCACCATGATCTGCCGTGATCCCTCGCTTCGCTCCCCCTCGTCGATTTTCTGATGTGTGACGGCAATCGCCGCACCATGTCCGCACCGTGCGCCCGTTCGTGGCAACAATACTGTTGCCTGAATCATGTTGCCTACGGCCGATGCGATCGCCCCGCCATCCCCTCAGGCGCGCCCATAGTGGTCGCGTCCGCGGCTCGGCCTCTGCGCGCGGTAATGCCGCGGCCGCGTCCTCGGCCGCCGCCTCAGAACTGGAACTGCAGCACGAAGCCAACATTGCGATCCGTCGTATCAGGCGCTCCGTTCGGCGTTGTCCTGGAGACCGCGGCCTGCAAGCCGACCATGATGTGGTCGTGAATGAAGTTCCCTTTCTTACCGATCGTGAACAACACCTGTCCTGACGCGCTGATCTGACCGGTCGGCGTCCACTCGAGCGTGTGCGACTGGCCGTCGATGGACGCGCGCGACCCGCCGAAGCTGGCCTGCAATTGCGGTGAGAACTGCAGGTTGCCGTCGAGGAAGTTTTGCACCCAGGCGACCTGCAGGCCGCCGTTCGCGCTCTGCACCTTGATCGACTGGCCCTTCGCATCGGCGAACGCCGTGGCCTGCGCTTGGCCGGTGATTTCGAAGCCCGATCCGTCGTCGGCGTGGAGTGCGAGGACGATATCGAACGCGAGCTGCTGCGCCGGCTGGTCGGGCGAGCCGGGCGTGTGCCAGGTTCTCGGAATGAACTGATACTGAATCTGGAGCTTGATGTTCAGCAGACTCTTGCCGCCGCCGGGCCTGGCCGCAATCAGCAACTCGGTGGCGATGCGTCGCACACGTTCGTCAGTGATCAGCCCGGGCGCCTTGATCGGTGCATTCTTCCCGTTTTCCACAGCGTCTTTCACGACATCGTCGAGCGGCGTGGTTTTGTTGTTGTATTGCACGTGGTCGCCGGAGCTGTTGACCGGGTCTGGCCGAAGGCCGTTCGCCGTCAGTCGGTTGCGGATCCAGTCGTCCGCCTCGGTGCCATTGTCGACCGTGTCCTGGATCGCTTTCTGGTTGGCTGGTGAGCGCGGATCGATGTCGACGGCGGGTGGAGCCGGCCCGGTCGGTCCTGGTGTCGCGGGCGGCGCCGGCGCCGCAGGCGGCGTCGGCGAGAGCATCGCGCGTCGATTCGACTCGAGATCCTTGCCGAACCGGGGGGTCGGGCCGTTGCCACGGCGCGACACCTTGGCGATGCCTTTCGATGCCAGGTAGCCGGCCACCGCCTTCGCGCGCTGCGCGGCAAGTGTCCGGTTGTGATTTGCATCGCCCTCGACGCTCGCCCAGCCTTCGACCGTCACTGGATCTGTCAATCCGGCGGCGACATAGTTCGCTGCATAGCGATCGAGCGCGGCCTGGTCGTCCGGCGTGAGGTCAGCCGAGTCTTTCTCGAAGAACATCACGGTGTCCGTCGCCGGGAGGGCCTTTCCGGCGTCGCCCGTTTGTGGATTGACCGGTACGGACTGGCTTGTCGGGGCCGCGCTAGCCGGCGCTGAGGTGACGGGGGCGCTCGCCGGTGCGCCGGTTGCCGGCGGGGCACCGGCCGCAGGTGCAGGGGCAGCCGGCGCCTGGGTGTCCTGTGCGGTCGGCGCACTTGCACTTCTGGCACCGTCGCGGCGTTGGGCGTCGGCCCGCGTGTCGATGCCGCACACTTTGGCGACCCAGGCGTGTTGTTCGTCGGTCAGCGTCGAGGCAGATGCGTCGACGGTGCTTGCGGTTGACGCATCAGCCGATGCGTCGGCATCGGGGGCTGCAGTGTCGGGTGATTGATCGTCCATGGCCTCGAAACCCTCTGGTTAGGAGTGGCGCCGGGACTTACCTGATCGCGTTGTAGAGTGCGTGCCATAATACGGGTGTTAACTAGTTCACACGATTACCGGTGCGACTTCCGGGTGGGCTCGCGGGGCGTCTGCTCCAGGCAGCCCGACGGCAACCTTTGCGGCCAGTGTGACGAAACATACACGGGTGCCGCGGGGGCACGGCGTCGGGTACCTCTGCGCGGTGATCATGACCGTTGGCCGGGCGAGACGCGAGAAAGCTTGTCGCGGGCGTGAGGTGTGGTGAACGTCCTTCTCAT
>JASHQG010000453.1 GCA_030037665.1 Acetobacteraceae bacterium | reverse complement strand
TGCGCCGGTATTGCTCGGGCAGATCTGGCGTCGTGCCATCAGCCGCGACGAGATTCAGGCCCGCCGTTTCGACGAGCTGCAGCAGCAGAACGGCAAGTGCCTCCGTTCGCTGCGAGTACGATTGAGGCCCAGGCTCGGCTCCTAGACCTCGTCATGGGGTAAAAAACGCCGCAGCCATCGCAAGTCGCCAGCCAGCGGGCGCGCATGGCTGGGTGTTATTGTCCGTTGCTCGGGTGGATCGTGGTGGAAGTCGCATGCCTCAGCACGCATTGGCCGGGGAGGATCCGTGTAGCGACGAATGGCGGATTCGAGGACCGACAGCGCAGCGGGCGCAGGACGCGCCGGGCCGAGGCAGTCGCAGCGGAGCCAGTTGCCGAAGCGGAGATGCCGATAGCGCCGTACAACCGCTGCTCCTGCTGATCGGACCTCCGACCCGGCGAACCGTCCGAACGGCCGGCACAGCGCGCGGTCCTCGGCTGCGCTGAAAACTTGCCCTCCCAAGATCGGTTCCGTCGAGAAAACGCTAAGCACTTCCTTAAGCCCCACGTTCCGCTACAGCGCGCGTTGAAGCTTCTGTCGGACAGTCTGAGGCAATACCGTCCGGAGCTGACGACGCGGTGCCGGCGACGTGTGGCCACTGAAGCTACATCCGTCGATCGACGCATCGCTGCCGCGCTTGGCGCCGGCGGCCATCGCCGGCCATTCGTCGAATGACGCGCTGCCTGTTACATTCGTGCCGCCACACTCTACCAGCGGCCCGCCGCCATGACCGCCGACGGTCGCGTCGTCAAACTCCAGCGGCTATGACCTCGCGGCACAGTGACGGCACTCGGCGGTACAGCTCACCGAGAGTGCCACCGTTATACGCGAGGCGATCTCCTGCCAGCTCCGACGTTGCCGGCATCAATACCGCTTCCCTCTGCCTGTACCGTCTACCGCGTCCGGGAAGCGGAAGCGGGAAGTCCATCAAATACCGTGCTCGTGACCCGATCAAAAAACGCGATCATGCTCAGGAAGAGATATTCGGGCCCATCGTCGCTGCGCTCCCATTTCGTGCAGCGGCTCAAGCCGTGGAGCTGGCGAACGATTCCATCTGGGGACTCGCCGCTGGCATCTGAACCTCGGACCCCACGACCGCACACAGGCTGGCACGCGCGAGAGACCCACGCGGTCTGGGTCAATCGCTAGGACTAAGGCTATGTGACATAGGCGTGAGGTGGGTCCAAGGACGCGCGGACCGGTTACGACCGAAGCCTCGAGAGGCTGCCGACCGTCATCCAGACGAAGTCAGCGTGGATGCACCTGAGGTGGAATTGATGCGACGGGGGGCAGCCAGGGTAAGTATCGGCCCGGCCGTCGCGACGGCCGCCATCACCTGTCTCGTTCGAATCTGCGAGCCGCGCTCAGGCCGCATCCAGCGCAACAGCAATGGCGAATTAAACACAATGGATACCAAATGAGCGCCGTTTCGGTTCTCGCCCCATTTTGGAATTTTCAACAAATCAGAGCTTGAGCAGCGCCCGATTTATATTGACAGGTGCAACGCGCACAGCACATTATTGCTGAGAGTGACGTGTTGGGGGGGTGGTCGATGGAGAATGGGAGACTTCCGATCGGCGGCGACTTTCTTAAAATATTTACGATGTGCAATATCCACGACCCCGATGAGCTTATCTACGGTGTCCACCTACCCTTATTCAACGCGCACTCCAAATGCTACGCGTACCGTCCGGCGACCAAAGGCTGGCAAACTCACCCTCGAGGACAAGTGCTTTCCACCTTCGGTAGCGCGAAGGTCGGAGAGCTAGACCTCAGCTATGTCGCTGGCCGCTACGGAACATTAATAAATATAATTGAGCGCGGCTTGCCGTATTACTGTATCAGTACGATGATATCCGGACGAACGGAGTACCAGGGGACCCGTCGCAACGAGACGCACACAGCGAGCGAACGTATCGGTTTGATTTACCCTGGAACCTCGGGCACTCGATTTCGAACAACGGACGACAACGACCGGCTGAATGTTTGGCTCCCGGCAGCGAGCCTCGAACGACGGCTTGCGACGTTGCTCGATGCGCCAGTACGTGACGCGATAACGTTTGCTCCAACCATCGATTGGTGGTCCGACGCGGGACAACACGTCAGTCGTCTCATCCGGCTGCTGTGTGAGGAACTGGCCACGCCGCCGCCTTTTCTGGGCAATCACGTGGTGAGCCGCTCATTTGACGACCTGTTCATTTATTCGATTCTACAGCATTTGCCACACAATTACTCGGAGCGCCTTGCGCAGCAGACGCGCGCGCCAGCCCCCCGCACGGTGCATCGGGCCGAGGCTTTCATGCACGAACATGCCGGGCAGTCGGTGGCCGTACACGAGATTGCGAATGCTGCGGGGTGTAGTGTGCGCGCCCTGCAACTCGGATTTCGTCGGTTCCGCGACACGACTCCGCTTGCGGCGATGCACCGCATCCGGCTTCAGGCGGTGCAACGCGCCTTGACCCGCGGAGAGGTCGAGGGTTCCCTCAGTGAACTCGCGAGGCGGTACGGGTTTACCCATCCCAGCCGTTTCGCACGCCTCTACGAGGCCACATTCGGGATCTCGCCGGCGCAGGCGCTGCGAATCACGCGACCAAACAGCTGCACCAACGCCATAACCCGCCAATCACGCGATGCGGAGACGGCAGACGCTCGATAATCGATCAGCCGGGCAGCACGCCGCGCCCCAATTTATCCATACTGCTCCTAAAACGTCACGCGCAGGATCTTATTACCGGCGAACCGGAAATAGCAGGTCTCCGCCGGCAGCTTCCCATCGCGAGGTGGTCTGCGTCCGCG
>JASHQG010000452.1 GCA_030037665.1 Acetobacteraceae bacterium | reverse complement strand
ACCGGCGCGGCATATGCATCGGCGATTAACGCGCGCAGCTCTGCGGTGCAGGTCGCGTCATCGACGATGGCCCTGGCGGCTTCCGTCGCGCGCGCCAGCGCGGCGACATCGCTGATATCAAGCTGGCCTAGAAGCGCATGCGGCCGCGGCCAGGCGTTCGCCGCGCTAAGAGACTCCTGATAGACCAATGCCGTCAGTGCGAAACCGGTCGGGGCGACAACGCCGGCAGAGACGAGCTTGCGCGCAGGCTCACCGAGCGAGGCATTCTTGCCGCCGACCCTGGAAATGTCTGCCAGGCCGAGCGAGGTTAACCAGCGCAGAGCGGCGGCGGCTGCGGACATGGTTCGCCGTCCGCCCTATTGCGTTCCGCCAGCGGATCCTCGGCTGCGTCAACGATGTGACCGCTGTCGGCCTCATGGCACGTTTCTCCGCTGGCGCTGAAACCCGCGATGTGCGTTGATCTCGATCAACCGTGCTGCTCGTGTTCTCGCCGCCACAGGCAGGAAATCCTCGCCCTGTTTGTTGATCGCCTGACCCGGCGTGGCCAGTGCTGAACCAAGCAGCTGAGGTTTATGCCACGAAGTCCTTCAATCAGGACCACGAGGCGAATGGCAATCGGGCCGCCGTTCTGCAGTCGTAGCACGCCCCGCACTCCATCGCTGCTGGCCGCGACTCAGTTACCAGCGTCCGGAACGCGAGGGACATTTCTGCCGGCATCGGAACTGGATCGGCGTGCGCCGAATGATGCAGATCAAGGCAACCGGGTCGTGATCATGTCAGCCTATGAGAAATAGTTGGTTTCTGGAGGTCGAAATGCCGTTGTTTGCAATGTTGCCACCCGGAACGGCAGTTGTCGCGACGAGCGACTGGGATCCGATCATACGCGGCCAGTTTGGGATTGTTACAGACTGCACGCAGGGAAGCTGGAGGCCGTGGCGCCGGACCCTGTACGCCTGCACCTTCCTTGGCGGCATCAGCGTGACGATGACCCGAAGCCAGATCAGGCGTCATGGGCATGGCTTCAGCGAGGAGATGCTGGCGGATCCGCTCTGGTTCCTGCACACGCGCGACCTGCGGACGGCGAGAGGCAAAGTCCGAGCGGCTCGCAGGCCCGACGCCGCTGACGCGGCGTGATGGTGCCGCCGAGCACTGGGGCACGCTGGCCGACGTGATTGACAACTCGATCGTATATTGAGACCGCCCCTGACGGGAAAGGCGCTCTGCGGCAAGCCCAACAGGAACCGTGCGAGGGCTTCGTTCAACCATTCGACGTTCACCGCTGCGTTCGGCCAACAGAGCCGGCTGGCCGGCTTTCGACGTCATTCGACCGTCTGCGGATGGAGGTGCGAAGACACAACGGCCTTACCAGATCCCTCGACGTGATCACGGCAGGGTCCGTACCGCCACCTCGTCCTGACGTTCGGCCAGCGCGACCGAGTGCAAGAAGGCCCGGCGTGGTCTTGCTCGGGGTAACGCTTTCCGTGCGCAAAGTGGCTAAGCACGATCGCCGGTTTGGCGCGAAGCTGACGCCGCCAGCCTGCCTGGCACGCGACCGCCGCACGATTTATTACGCTGGCGGCCGCTTCAAAGCCACGTCGTACAGCGCGTTAGGGTCGTATGCGATCCAGGCGAGAGGCCATGCATGCGATGTGGCAAAATTCACGACAGCACGGTGGACGCCATAAGACCCCAGGAACGGGTCAGCGTGCGCAAAGTCATTGAACACCAGATAACCGCCAGGCTTAACCTTGCGAGCCGCCGCCTCGGCATCGCGCAATACACCCTTATAAGAATGGTCCCCGTCGATATAGATCCAGTCGAAGTGTGAATCCGGGAACTGCTCCAGCACCTGGTGTGACAGGCCGTTGTGAGTGATCACCTTTGGGTTCGTGGCAACGGACTCGGCAAACTGAGAGAAGTCGACATCGATGACGTGCAGCTCAGCTGGGTCACACGTTGCCAGAATATGTCGCGCAAAGCTGCCATTTGCAGTTCCGACCTCCGCGACGCGGCCCCTGCGGGGGAGAACCTCCACCAGGTGATCGCGAGAGGCGCATACCCGGCAATCCGAGAGCAGTTCGGCAGGAACCCAGGAAGACGACTGTCCGTTTCGCATAACGCGGCGGCCAAGCCTCAGGCTCCACCTGATGGGAGACGGCAGTCTCTTCCTCGTCCAAACACTATACCGTTTTACGATGGTCAAAAGTGTCTGTCGAAGCGACCGGTCGCCTGGATGATATTTCACCAGGGAATTTTCTTCCCCTGAGACACGCTCATCAAATCCTCCGCTAATGCTGGGACGGCGCGTTCGGAACGGCCAAAGCCAGCGCAGAATGGGTCCTGATCGCCGGAAGGCTCTCTACTGCCGCACCCTCCTGACGCTCAGCCAATGCGACGATGTGGTCATGGTGTGTGAAGAGAATGACCTGCGTGCTGTTCCCTAGCTCCGTCAACAACGCGATTGCTGCGGCGGCGCGGGTATCATCAAAATGCACCAGCAGGTCGTCGGCGATGAACGGCAAGGGTTCGGCCTGCGCGGCGTAGGTCTGAACCGCCGCTACGCGCAGGGCGAGATACAGCTGATCGCGGGCGCCCTCGCTCAGTGCTTCGACCGGACATTCTGTTCTGTTGTCGCGAATCGCCACAAGCACTGGATGATCGGCCGCATCGTGCTCCACAACCAGTCGCTCGTAGCGGCCAGCGGTAAGCAGCGCGAAATGCTTCCCGGCAGCCCGTAACAGTGGGCCCTGCTGGTCCCTGCGGAACCGGTCGATGCCCGCGCGCAGCAACACCCGGGCAACATGCAGGCGCGCATAGCGTTCGGCGGCGTTCCGCGCAGCGGCGAGAGCATCCTCGGCGCGCTGCGCCGCCGCCGCCGCGTCGTTGCCCTGTCGCAGCTCGGCGAGCGCCGCCTCCCCCCGCGTTCGCTGCGCACTCAGAGCTTCGCGTCGCTCACCCAGTGTGGCCTGTTGGATGTCGATCTCGGCCAGCCGCCCGACCAGGACATCAAGATCGGTTTGCGCAGCCTCGGCACGCAGCGCTGCCTCGGCCATCCCGTCACCGTAACCCGCCAGCGATTGCTCAACCCCCGCGATCTGTGCCGCGACTGCGTCACGTTGTTGCGCCCGCTCGATCGCCTGTTGCAGCGCCGGATCGTCCGCCGCGCCGGCGAGCCGGCGCAGCGCCTGAAGCTCTGCGTCGACATCGACAAGGATTTTCGCGGCGTCCGCCGCTGCCCGTTGATGATCCGCGATCCGCGTGCCGAGGTCGTCTGCGTCGGACGCCGCCTTGCGGGCTTCCGCGAGGCGACGACCCAGTCGCGCGGCGATCACCGGCGCCGGTTCATCGGTGGCAGCGCCGCCGAGGCGCGTCACCGCCGCACGAAGGTCAGTCATGTAAGCCTCGATGCTGGCATTCATCGCCGCGATGCGACTTTCGTCGGTACGCCAGACCGGACCCGCTTCGGCAATCTGCGCCCAGGTCTCAAGCGCCGCCTCGGCGACGTCAACGCTGACGCCGTCGGTCAAGCCGAGCGGGACGAGTGCCTTCGACCAGTCCCGGCGCCAGTCGTCCATCGCGCTAACCGCGGCATCAAGCGACTTCCGCAGTTCGGGCAGCTGCGCTTCTGCATTCCGCAAGGCGCTCTCGCGCAATGCATGCTCTTTGAGCCTGGCCTCGTCCGCCGCGCAGGCGGTCTCGGCGCGAAGCAGCAGGGCACCGAGCGTTTCCCGAGGCGGTCCGTCAGGCAGCAGTTCTGCCAGTGCCGTTCGGGCACTCTCACGGCGCGCGGCGAGGTCATCGCGCTGCCGCCGTGCGACCGCCGCAGCATCGGCGTGGCGCACGATGTCCGCCCGGGCGCGGCGCCACTCGATCATCGCCGGCGGGGCCAACGGTTCCAATCCGGTTGGCGTCCATAGTGTACCCCACATCGCTTCTGCATTGGCGGCCGCAGCCTCCGCTGTCAGGAGCCCGTCGGCAGCAGTTTGGCGACGCTCCCGCGCGCGATCGAGACGCTCGGTCGCCGACAGGAAGTCCGCGAGCCGCTGCGCCTCGTCCGCCCGTCGATCCGCCAACCGGTCCGCCTGATCGCGCAGCGTCTCGAAGACATCGGGCAAGTGCCGCGCCGGCAATGGATCGCCGTGCTCGTGATCGGCAGCCACACCACCTTCCTGCATGCGACGGATCGTCCGCCAGACCTGGTCACGTTCCGCTCGTGCGGCCGCGACCGCGTCCCTGGTGGGCACGGTGTCGCCGCGGGTGAACCGCGATACCTCGTTCTCCAGCTCGGTGATTTCGGCTGTAAGACCACCCACCTCGTCGCGGCTCGCTGCAAGTCGTTCTCTTGCCGACAGAAGCGACACGGCGACTGTGTCCGTCTCTGTCTGGAGCGGCAGCGGGCAGTTAAGGAGGCTCGCCAGATCACCCCGCCAGAGCGGCAGCGCCGCAAGCGCGGCGGCGACAACAGTTTCGGCCTCCGCAAGCGCGCGCTCTGCTTGTGAGAGCTCCCTGTCCAACGGTCCCTCGCCACGCGTCTCCTCAATCGTCCGACGCAGCAACGCGGGAGAGGCTGGCTCTGGCGACGCTGCCAACGCCTGCGCCGCCTGCTCGCAAGTGCGCTGACCGGCAGCCATCGCGCGCTTGGCCGATTCGATGGCGGCTGACAACGCGGCATGCTGCCGGATCAGTCGTTGCACCGTACGCAAAACGGCGGCGGACGGGACCGCGTCGCGTGCCGCGTCAGCTTCCAGCGACAGGCCGAGCGAGCGGACCGCCTCGATGACTTTCGCCCGCAGGCTGGCTGCGTTGGCCTGGACCTGAGGCAGGTCGTTGACGGCCTGCAGCATGACCGCACGCTGCAACACCAGGGTGTCAATCGTGTCCTGCAACGCGAGCACCATCCCATCTTGTGGCAATGCAGCACGTTCGGCGGTGAGCCTTTGAACTTCTGCGGTCTCGCGCGCATGATCTCTCTGGGCATCGCGCCGGGTGGCCACGAGTGCGTGGAACCGGCCTTCGGCATCGGCCGGCAGGTGCGGCGCGTCGGCGAGCTGACCGTGCCTCTCGCGTGCGTCATCCAGCTGGGTCAGCAGCGGAGCGACCCGCCGTACGCGCTGCAGACGGCTGCTCTCTTCGGCCAGGTTCCGAATTTCACTCTGCAGGCTGGCCAGTTCAGCAACGGCTGTCGCATGTGCCGTCTCCGCCTCCTGCCAGGCGCGCGGCGCCACCGCCCGTTCCTCGATTTCCCGCTGCGCTTGCCGCCAGGCGTCGACGGCCTCGGACAGGCGACGGCGGCCGCGGCCGTCGCCGACCAGCGTTCTTGCTTCCTCATCGAGCCGCGCGAGTGTCGCACGAAGGTTGAGCAGGCCAGCGCCGGCGAGAAGGCTTTCCCCAACCTCGCCGCCAAGCCGGGCCAGTTCGCGCCCACCTTCGCGCAAGCGGGCCCCATCGAGACCGAAATCGCGTTCAAACCGGTCGCGACCGACACCGCCAAGAAACCTCCGCAGGGCATCATCCGGCACGGCCTTATCGCTGGGGTCACGCAGCGTGTCGCGCCGGCCCTTGCGACGCACGAAGCTGGCAACCGCGCCACCGCGCGCAGCGACCGTGAAGCCAACACGAAGGTTCGGAGCGCCGTGCAGAAAGTCGAAATCGGTGCGATGACCGAAGCCGAAAAGCGCGTCGGCAATGGCCGCCAGTGCAGTGGATTTCCCCGCTTCGTTGACACCGTACACGACATGCAGCCGGACCTTGTCCGGGAATGACAGCGTCACATCGGATAAGTGCCCGTAGCGCAGCAGGTCGAGCTGACAAAGCCTCATAGCGGCTCGGCGGCGTCCAGAATATCGGCGACGATTTGCCAGGCGTCGTCGGCCAGTGGCCGAAGGGCCTCTGTCGTCTCGGGCAAATCCAACGCCGCGCGCGCCGGTGCCGGCACTTTCTGACGCAGCTCGGCGAGCTCCTCGGCCAGGCGCGAGACCGTGTCGGGATCGTCGAGCCCGGACTCGAAGGCCTTCCTCAAAGGCGCCAGAGAGTCGGCCAGTTGTTGCGGCTTGGGACGCGTACGCAC
>JASHQG010000451.1 GCA_030037665.1 Acetobacteraceae bacterium | reverse complement strand
TATGATCGACCTTACCTTCTATGGTCGGTTCGCCGTTGGTGAATGTGAGATGGGGCGGTCCTTCTGTCGGAAGGATGCGCGGCTCGCGGCGCACTGCGTACGATGTCGAGCATTTGTCTCTCGTCGCTCAGCGCATCGACTCCTGTGGCCACGCCGGTTCGGGCACCGCCGGCGCACCGCCCCTCTGCTGCACCGCGCGGTAGGCGTCTACGTAGTCCTGAGCGATGACACGGACCGCACAGCCGATTTCGTCATAGACATCGTCGTCAAGATTGGCGAACGACACGCGCACCGACCAATCGGGCGCATGAAAGCCACTGCCGTTGAGCAGAACGATGCCGTGGTCGCGTGCCAGGCGGAACACAATGTCAAGTGGATGAACGTGTTGCTGGATGAACTGCGCAACCTCCTCGCCGACGTATTTGCGCAGCCAGAACTCCAGATTGATCAGGCCATAGTAGTTGTCGAACAGCGGTCCAGGGGTCACCTCCAGCGCCAGACCGGCGAGCAGAGACGCGACGCGTCGTCGCAGGATCGTTGTGCATGCCTGCCGATATGCCTGGGCGTGGTCCGCCAACTCGACGAGCGAGAACAGCGTCATCATGGCCTGTTGCGGCGGTGATAGTCCGGCGGTGTGGTTCAGCGCGACGTCCCGGCTGTCGGCCACCATCCGATCGATGAAGCGGAGCTTGCGTGGCTCCAGTGCCAGCGTGCTGTAGCGCCGATCGACTGCCTGCTGCTCCACTTCCGTCAGCGCGGCGATCTTGCCATCAAACACATTATCCTGGTGGATCGCGACCACACCAAGGCGCCAACCGGTGCACCCAAAATACTTTGAGTAAGAATAAACACCGATCGTGTTGTGCGGCAGCTCGCCGATCAACGAACGGAAGTCATCAACGAATGTCGCGTAGACATCGTCAGTGATCACCATAAGGTCAGGTCGTCGTGCTCGCACGAGGTTGGCAATCCTGGTGCGTGCTTCAGGGCTGATCGCGATGGAAGTCGGATTGCCGGGGTTGACCAAGAAGAACGCCTTCACCGCGGGATCTGCCAACTTCTCCAGTTCGGCATCGGTGAACTGGAACCCATTCTCCTGTGCCGCATCGACATAGACCGGCTCGAGGCCATAGTCCTCGAGCTGAGGTATCTCCAGGTATGGTGTGAAAATCGGCGTCCCCAGCGCGATGCGATCGCCAGGCTTCAGCAGGCGATTGGCCTTGAGCGAACGGAAGATATAGCAGATGGCCGCTGTACCACCCTCGGTTGCGAACAGATCGAACCGGTCTGGCGGGCGCGGCATGCCGCACATCGCCCACATCAGATACTCGTGCACCACACTTGCCGCGTGCATGAGCATGCGATCTGGCACTGGATAGTTATCGCCGATGATCGCATCGACCAGTTCGTGGACGAACGCATCAGGCTGGAAGCCGAAGCGCTCCACCGCGTAGTGCATCAACGCGTCCGCACCGGATCCGTCGTGATCGGCCAACCAGGCATGCAGGCGGTCGGTAATTCCTTCCTCGCGTGGCATGCCGGCGACGCCCGCCGGATGCGTCATCACCCGCGCCGCCTCGTCAAGTGCGAACTGGCCAAGCGCAAAGAAGACAGCGCGGGCACGCGTCGCAATCCAGTTCGGATTGCCACGGCCGGCATTGAGGAAAACGTGCGCGGCAGCTTGTCCAGACGTACGCGCGAGCCTGATCAGCTCATCCTTGATCTCGAATGGGCTCAGATGCTCGTAGCTGCGCAGATTGATCGGATCCATGGCTGCCCGCCGTTCAGCGACGCAGATAGTCGCAGTGACGGTGTGGCTCATTGATCGAGATCAATGTCAACAGATCTGGAGGTCGCCAGAGTGGTGAACATGGCACGCGATCCGACAGAGCAGGCCAGGAGCATCGTCGAGCGGCTGCGCAAACGTGGCCAGCGTGCCGCGGCCGATCATCTCGAACGTCAACTGTCGCTGCATGGTGTAGAGACCGGCCTCCTGTTTGCGCTGCGCGAGGCCTGCGAGACCATTTTGACCGCGATTGAGGCAATCGATCCTGTCACACAGACGATGATCGATGAGCTGCGCCTGGAAGTTGAAAAGCGGCTGCGGCTGTCGGACGACAGGAAGGACAAGCGGTGACGGTCGTGTCGCGTCGATTGTTCCTGACCGGGGCAGGCGTTGCGGTCGGCATCACCGGTGAGGAGGATGTACGATGACCACCCGCCGCGCCGCCAATTTCGCCATCATGTCGGCTGCCGCTCTGGCAATGGCACCGAGTCTCGCCAAGGCGCAGACCCTGCGGCCAATCGTCCTGCCGCCACCACGCGCGGATTTCGGGATATCGCTGGCACGGGCATTGACAATGCGCCGCTCTACCCGCGAGTTCGACCCGCGTCCACTGTCGCCGCCGGTACTGTCGGAGCTGCTGTGGGCGGCGTATGGGGTGAACCGGCCAACCACCGCCGACCGCACCGCGCCTTCGTGGCGCCACGCACGGGAGACCGACGTGTTCGCCGTCATGGCGGAAGGCGTGTGGCGATATGACGCGATCAAGCATGTCCTGGTGCCGCATCTTGCCGGCGACGTAAGGGCGCAGACCGGCGTGCAGGATTTTGTCGGCACCGCGCCGCTGAACCTGGTGTACGTGTCAAATGCCGAGCACCTGATCGGCGTGTCTCGTGAGGAGCAGCATCGGGTGGCCGCCGCCGATATCGGCTTCATCGGTCAGAATGTGTACCTGTACTCCGCCTCGGAGGGGCTCGCCTGCGTATTCCGCGCCTCGCTTGACACCGATCGTCTCGCGCGCACACTGGAACTTGGCGAAACGCAGTTCATCATGTTTTCTCAGACCGTCGGTTATCCGCGGGCGTAGTACTGGCGCCAGCCGACCGTTTCCAATCTTGTCGGCCAATGAAGGTGACCCCGGCGACGACCAGGCTTGCCGCGATCCCCTTCCTCAGTGGCCCTTCGGTGACAGGTCTTCACTGCCGCGCCGGGACGAGAAGGTGGATAACGCGACCCCGAATGCGACGACGACCAGCGCGCGGTGCCGCCGATAGCCTGCACCAGGCTGAGTGGGGCGAGGAGCGGTGCGTAACGCTGCGTCAGGCTGCTGCCGAGATTGATCGCGGCATTCACCCTCACGACAAGCCC
>JASHQG010000450.1 GCA_030037665.1 Acetobacteraceae bacterium | reverse complement strand
TCGCATCCTTTGGAGGCTAGAGATGACATCGCCGATGTCGTGTTGCTGCAATTGGGCAACGGGTGCGCCTCAACGCCCGACTGATTGATTCGGAGACTACGGTCCTGACGATCCCGACTGGTGTGCTGCTGGGCGTCCTGGCCATTATCTCCCCGATTGGTATCGGTGCAATTGGCGTGATCCTGCTGTTATTGATGTAAGCCAATCTAACGTTGCGATGTGCATGCATTCACGCGACCCATCCTGCGACAATTTCAGAACTTGCCGGTCAGCAAATCCTGACCGTGATCTGTTAGGAATTCGTGTATGGCAGAGCAACGTCCGGTTCACACCGCACCATCGATGGTTTCAGACTCCTTTACAATTCGTATCTTCACCGCTGAAGGTCGTCGCCTTCTATCAAAACCGCGTGCTCCTGAACTCTCTCCTTGCGGCAAGATACGATGATGGTGTTGGTATGCACGAAACAAGCAATTCGTGCGTAGCCGCAATCCGCGGTCTCGAACGAATTGGAGGCTTTAAGGTGTTGGAGGATGGCGAGGGGGATTTGTCCCGCGCCACTCGTATCAGACCTCTCCTTAGCGGAGTGGTTGAGATAGGACGCCCCTAGGAATTGCTTGACGATTTGCTTTCGCCGCCGCTCGGCGGCGAACATGAACCAGCGTGGCACGCGTCGAGCGGCGATCCAGCGCGCTCGGGCAATGACCAATACAGTAGCACCTGAAATCGCGAAATGGTCAGAAGTAGGAGATGGACATGGCAACACTGACGTGGGTGGGCGGTGGCAACGATGACGCCAACAATCCTCAGGATTGGAGCCCGGCCCAAGTCCCAGCATCTGGCGATACATTGATTATGCCAGACGGCACGATGAACATCTCTAATAACGACCTGCAAGGAGATACGCTGCAGGCCGGGTCTGGCCAGGCATCGTCCGGCACGACCACTTCGAATCTGAATCTATTAGATCAAGCTGACGTGTCGATAAATCAACCGCTCATCACAAACGGAGGAACTTCTGTCACAAATATCGATTCCACAGGAAACAATACGTTAAGCCTTGATGCTCCCACGGGCTCTGCCCCAATTAGCAACAGAACCTTTAATGTTGATATCGCGTCAGGGCCCCTGAGTGGGTCATTCACAACGGACTATTCAACAATCTCTATCAGTGGTAATGGTAGGTTACACAACGAGAGTTCGACATTTGCGGGATCAAACGCGACCATCGATACTGCTGTCGTGGGTCAGGGTTCGTTTGACGTCACCGCACTGCCAACTTTCGGGGGTGTCGTTGTTGACGGTTCCCTGGCATTTGGCGGCAAAGTGGGCAGTGGTGAAACAGTAACGGTAGGGCACACGATTACGTCTGTCGCTCAACAATGGGATACCGTCACGCTTGACGAACCTAAGGCTTTCCATGGCTCCATCGCGATGCAGCCGAGTGCAGAAGTTGCCTTGGTTGGACTTGGCAATGCCGATACCTACACATTCCAGGATGACAGGCTCCAGTTCATATCGGACAGTCATGTAGTCGATACGCTCAAGCTCACCAACGATTCATCTGCCAATCTGGTTGTGTCAACGAACGGAAATGACGCGTATGTCACGGAACAAGGATTGAGCAGTCCACCTCCGGGAAGTACAACGCTGCCTCAAACGATGCCTCAGGCAACCGCGGCCGACTTTACCAACCCTCATATTACATTTCCATTCGAGGAAAACACTAATCTTGCAGATAGCTCCACGCAGTCATCCTATGGTGCAGTGCCTGATCCCGGACATGCGATGCATGGTCTGATGCAAGCTATCAAGTTCCCGGGGTGACCCAAGGACCCGAGGTTCGCGGGGTCAACGCCGATAGCAGACGCGCACAACGGTAAGCGGGGGTTTGCGGCCGTTCCTCCGCGACCGGGATGAAAGTGGTTGGAGAGGTGGAAGGCAAGGCTTCGTTTTATCCTTATGGACGAAAATAGCGACGACACGAAGGCGGTTTCCAGCAGACTGAGCGGCTGACCGGACGAGGTGGGTACCGGCGTTGGACCGCGGCGGAGAAGGCGCAGGCCGTGGCGGAGACGTTGGCCCCCGGCGTCGGGTATCCGCTGATCGTCGGCCGCGGCGGCGACGCGGACAGCGGCAGCCCTCTGCGTGAAACCCCGTGGTCAGATGACTGAACCTGCTTCCGCGCTCCCGTCAGATGGAGCGTGTGCCTTCTGGCGCCACTTATACAACTGCCCCAGGCTCAGCCCGTACCGACGCGGCACCTCCGGCACTGACGCGCCTGGCAACCGGCTTTCGCGGACAATCCGTGCCTTACCGTCGTCGGACCATCGGCGGCGACGGCGGCCAGTCATCACACCGTGCCCGACCCCATTGACCGCCGCGGTCGCAGCTTCACGCTCGCTTGCAAGCCGGCGCGGAGATTCAACGTAATTGCTCATGGGCCAGCATTACGCCACCCGCCCGCGCGCTCCGAAATGTGGGATCAAAACACTGCTTACGCTGCAGCTTGTTTATGGCCAGTAATGAAGCGCAGGGAAAGTGATGATCTCTGGCCGTATCCCTGCCTCTCCTGGTGGTCTCCAAGCCACGTGGCATTGCACTGAGGCTTGATGGCGCAATCAAGTGGCTCGGTCTCGCGCATCGCGAGGTCGCCCCGGCCGATGACGGCGAGTCTCGCCCCACGTTACAGACGTAACCACGCGGTTCTCCAGGGTCACCGAAATGTAATGCTCGCCGATGAGAGTCAAACGCAGCAGAGACGAAGGCGAATCGCGTAACCGTCGATTTCGCCCAACGGAAGAGTCCTGCGACTCCATCCGGGCTGTCCGATACCCCGCTCTTGATCGGATGAACCACGCCAGTAGTGGGCCATTCCGATAGCCCGATGTTCTCGTGTGAAATCCCATACACAGCAGGTGGAGGACGACAATTGGACCCAATACTGAATTCAACACGATGGGATTACCAGCTCAACCGGCGCTCCCTGCTCGCGAGCGCGGCCGCCGCCTGGGCGGCGGGGGCAGCGCTGACACCCGGATCTGTC
>JASHQG010000449.1 GCA_030037665.1 Acetobacteraceae bacterium | reverse complement strand
GCACTCTCCTTCAATCAGCCGGGAACACGCGCTTAATACGGCCAACTGATTGCGGAAATTCCGGGCATCCACACGCCACCGGCAGTGCGGTGTTCAGTTTCCTGAATGCGTTTTCCGGCACGCTCGCGGGAGCAACGAGTGAAATCCATCGCAACGTCGTCGCGGAGCGTGGCCCAGGCATGCCGCGGATCTGACGGCATTCAATGTCGCGCCCGATCCACTGACATGTCATGCTTGGTGCGGCGTATCATGAACCCGCCTGCCATTTGCCAGCCGAGGAAACCGTACCATGCCCGAGGACGCTCTGGCCGCCCTGACCGTGTTGGAGTACCCGGACAGCATCGCCGTTCGATATTGCGGGAAACTGTTCGCGGCCCACGGCGCCCGCGTCATCCAGGCGGCAGAGCCTTGCGCGGTGGGCGTGGGTTACGGCGGCGCAGCAAGCGACGCGTTCGCCGCCTGGCTGGACCACGGCAAGGCACGGCATGTCGCAACTGAAGGCGCGCACGCGGACCTCGTGATCTCGGCTCATCCGGTTTCCGCCGACGCTGCACTGCGCCTCGTACTTACCTGGTTCAATCCACGCGGACCATATCGGGACTGGCACGGTACCGATGCCCTGATCCAGGCGCTGTCAGGTGTCGCGTTCGCAGTCGGCGGTCCCGAAGGCCCACCATTGCTGCCGCGTGGTCATGCGCCGCAACTGATCGGCGGGGCGACCGGGTTCATCGCGGCGCTGGCAGGACTGATTGGGCGCGGCAACGGCTGGCGCGGGGAGCATATCGAGGTGGACGTGCTGTCTGCCAATCTTTGCGTCATGGAATCGCAGGTCGTGACGCTGGCCCAGAGCGGCGACAAGGCGTTGCGGCGCGGGATCAATCGGTTCTCCACCTATCCTGGTGGCATCTATCCCGCGGCGGACGGCTGGATCGGCGTCACCGCGCTGACCCCCGCGCAATGGACCGCGTTCTGCGACATGGTGGGCTTGGCGGAGCTCGGGCGGGAGCCGCGCTATCAGGTGATTACCAACCGCCTCGCAGATTCCGCCGAGCTTGAGCCGAAACTTGTCGACGCGCTGGCTCGCCGCCCCGCCGCATATTGGCTGGAAGAGGGCCAGCACCGCCGCATCCCGATGGCGCCCGTACCCAATCTCGCCGAGCTTGTGCGCACCCCGCATTGGCAGGAGCGCGGAAGCTTCGCGCCCATCGGCGGCATGCCGGATGCGATCTGCCCGGCGATGCCGTTTCACTTTCACTGCGTTGGCACAGGGCACCCGCAAAAGCCGTCGCCGTCGGCCGACCCCGCGCTGGCGCTGCAAGGGATCAATGTGCTCGATCTCTCGATGGGCTGGGCCGGTCCGCTGGCCGCGCGGCACTTCGCCGATCTTGGCGCCGACGTCCTGAAAGTGGAGTCCTGTTTCTATTTCGATTGGTGGCGCGGTTGGGACGGCGACATGAACGGAGATCCGCCGCCTTACGAAACGCGGCCAGCGTTCCTGATGGTCAATCGCAACAAGCGCGGCATCACGCTGGACTTCAAAACCGACGAAGGCCGCGCGCTGCTGCGGCGGCTGGCAGCGCAATCGGACGTGCTGATCGAGAACCACGCGCCGGGCGTGCTCGACAAACTTGGCGTGGGGGCCGCGGCGCTGGCGGAAGCAAATCCCGGGCTGATCGCGCTGTCGATGGGCGCGTTCGGTGCCCGCGGGCCGTGGCGCGGGTTCCGCGCCTATGGATCGACCGTGGAACAAGCCTCCGGGCTGCCCTTCGTGAACGGCGGCGCGGAGGATGCACCGACGATGCAGCACGTCGCGTACGGTGATCCGGTCGCGGGAATCTTTGGCGCGATCGCGTGTCTGATCGCGCTTTACGCCAACCGGCGGCGACGGGTCAGCACCTGGATCGATCTCGGCCAGGTGGAGTGCCTGTTTCAACTGGGCGCGGACGCGATCATCGCTCAGTCACTCCGCGCGGAGCCGCTGCCACGCCAGGGCAGCGCGCATCCTGCCTCGCTGCTGCGGCGCTGCCTTCCGGCTGCGGGCCAGGACGAGTGGCTTGCCGTTGCCGTTGAGACCGAGGAGCAATGGCAGGCGCTGGCCCGGTTGTTGGAAGTAGCAGCGGATCAGATCGAGTGTGCGCTGACGGATTGGAGTACCGGCCGATGCGCGCAGGATGCCGCGCGGGTGCTGCAGTCGGCCGGCGTGCCCGCCGCGATCGTACGTGCCGCGCACGACCTGCCGAACGATCCGCAGTTGCGGGCGGCCGGCTTCTGGCAATGGCTGGAGCGTCCATTCATCGGCCGGCATTTGGTGCCTGCAGCGCCGTACCGCCTGGACGGCGTGGCGCCGCCGCTCGCCCGCCCGGCGCCAACGCTCGGCCAGCACAATCAGGAAGTTCTCAGCGAGCGGCTGGGGCTCGGTGCCGCGGACCTGGAACAGCTCGAACATGCGCGGGTCATCGGCACGCGTGCGGCAACGCGGGCTGAGTAGCAATGACCAAGAAGAACATGCCCATCACCAAGGTTTTGATCGCCAATCGTGGCGAGATTGCCATTCGTATCGCCCGGGCGCTGGCCGATCTGGGTTTGCGCTCCGTCGGCGTTCATTCGCACGACGACGCGCGCTCGCTGCATGTCCGCGCTGCCGACGAGGTGCAAGAACTGCCAGGCCAGGGCGCCGCGGCGTATCTGGACGCCGATGCCATCATTGCGGCGGCGACGGTCAGCGGCTGCGATGCCGTCCATCCGGGCTACGGCTTTCTCTCTGAGCGCGCCGATTTCGCCCGCCGTTGTGCGGATGCCGGCCTGATCTTCATCGGACCTGCGCCGGCGCATCTGGAATTGTTCGGCGACAAGGCGCGGGCGCGGGTGGCGGCAATTGCGGCGGATGTGCCCGTCATCCGCGGCGTGGATCGCGCCGTCTCGCTGGAGGAAGCGCGGGCGTTTTTTTCCTCCCTGCATGGCGGCGCGATGATCATCAAGGCGGTTGCCGGCGGCGGCGGGCGGGGCACCCGCGCGGTGTTCAGCGAGGAAGAGATCGAGCCCGCCTGGCAGCGCTGCCGCTCCGAAGCGGCGACAGCGTTCGGCCGCGGCGATGTTTACGTGGAGCAATACAGCTCCCGCGCACGGCATATCGAAGTGCAGATCCTCGGCGACCAAAGCGGCAACGTGACGCATCTCGGCGAGCGCGAATGCAGCATCCAGCGGCGGTTTCAGAAGATCATCGAGATTGCTCCCGCGCCTGCTCTGGACGACGCGCTGCGCGACCGGATTATCGAAGCGGCGGTGCGTTTCGCGAAAAGCGTCGGCTACATCAATCTGGGAACGTTCGAGTTCCTGGTGGACTCGACCGGCCAGGCAGGTGCGCAGCCCTTCGTATTCATCGAGACGAACGCGCGCCTGCAGGTAGAGCACACGGTCACCGAGGAAGTGACGGGCGTTGATCTGGTGCAGGCGCAGATCCTCCTGGCGCAAGGCAGATCGCTGAAGGAACTCGGCCTGGGCCGCGAGCACGCGCCGCGCGGCATCGCCATTCAAGCGCGCGTCAACATGGAAACCGTGGGCGCTGACGGCAGTATCCGCCCCGGCCGCGGCACGCTTGCCGCATACGAGGCGCCGAGCG
>JASHQG010000448.1 GCA_030037665.1 Acetobacteraceae bacterium | reverse complement strand
GGCGACTGAGGCTCCTGCTCGTCGTGCAGTCTGCATGACTCCATCACCGCCGAGCGTCTTGGCATTCCCGCGATGGCGGTCATGACGACGCGTTTCGTTTCGGCCGCCGAGCTGATGTCACGCGTCCTCGGTTTTCCGGGCTACGAATTCGCTGTCATTCCGCATCCGATCAGCAGCGCCGGCGACCACGCGCTGCGCGCTGCGGCAGGCGCGGCGCTGCAGCAGGCGCGCCGGTTGCTGCTCGCGGGCTGACCGCAACATCGGGGCGCTGCGCGCCGCGCCACGGCAAACCACGAGCTAGCCCGGCGTCGGCGCCTGCGGATGCAGCAGCCCGGCCGCACGCAGATCGCTCCACAGAGCGGGCGGAATCTTCCTCGCCAGCAGCTCGAGGTTCGCATTGAATTCCGCCGCCGTGCGCGGACCGGGAATGACCGCGCACACCGCCGGATGCGCCAGCGGAAATTGCAGCGCCGCCGCCGCCAGAGCCACGCGATGTGCGTCGCACACCGCCTCAATCCGCTTCACCCGCGCCACGATGTCCGCCGGCGCCGTGGCATAGTTCCACGTGTCGCGCCCTGCCAGAATGCCAGAGTTCAACGGCCCGCCCACCACGATCGACGTGCCGCGTCGCACGCACATTGGTAGCAGGTCGTCCAGTGGTCCCTGCTCCAGCAGCGTGTAGCGTCCGGCGAGCAGGAACGCGTCCCAATCACCGAACCCCAAGGCCTCGATCAGCACTTCCTTCTCGTTCACACCGATGCCGATCGCGCCGACCGTGCCACTCCGCTTCAGCTCCTCGAGCGCACGATAGCCGCTGTCGCGCAGCGACTTCATGTGAGGCGCGTTACCTTCCACTCCGTGCTGATAGACGCCGATGTCGTGCACAAACAGCATGTCGATTTTCGCCAGGCCGAGGCGCTGGTACGAATCTTCGACCGATCGCATGATACCGTCGCGTGAATAATCGTAAACCACGTGGAATGGCATCGGCGCCATGCGCCCGTCTGTGAGGCCACCCTGCGGCATGCCGGGACGTAGCAGCCGGCCGACCTTCGTTGACAGCACCCATTCGTCTCGCGGCCTGTCGCGCATCGCATCGCCGACGCGGTGCTCCGCGGCACCAACGCCATAGAACGGTGCGGTATCGACGTAGCGCACCCCCGCATTCCAAGCAGCGCGCACCATGGCCTCGCCTTCCGTGCGCGTCACGTTGATGCGGCTGCCGCCCATCGTCGCGGTGCCAAGGCCGAGGCTCGTCACGTGTACAGCGGTGCGTCCGACGCGGCGCTTCTCCCATTCGGGCATTGCGGCCTCCTTGCTGGATTGCCGCCAGTGGGCTGCCACGAGCGCGGGGAGTCAATCAGCGCGACTGCGTACCGGCGGAGAGCTCGGCGCCCGTCCTGCATCGGCCGATCGCCGCGCCCGCTCTGCGCTGGCACCCCGCTTGCGTCGCCGCCCACGGGACCATCTGGCCCTCGCCGCATATCTCCACACGGTCGAGAGTGCGGAGCAGGCAACCCGTACCAGTGGCAGTCAACTGATCAGCAGCGCGATCACGGTGGATGCGCTGCCGAAATCCTGACGACGAGCCTCTCCCGGTGGGGCCGGGAGAGGCTTTCCATCAGACCTCCGGTGGAGCTGCTGCGATCGGGATTTCCCGTGGTTCGGGTTGGTCGCCCAGCCCCGCCGCCCGCGGTTGCTCCGGATCGTCGCCTTCCGCACCGGGCTGCTGGCCATCCTCGCCGCCCTGATAGGGCCGACGCTGATACTGACCGTTCTGCTGCTGCTGGTTCTGCTGCGCCGCCTGGTTCATCGCGTTCAGGATGCGGAAATAATGCTCCGCATGCTGGAAATAGCCCTCGGCCATCACGCGGTCACCGCTGCTGGTCGCATCGCGCCCGAGCTGCAGATATTTCTCAAACAGTTGCTGGGCCGTACCACGGATCCGGACATCCGGCCCATTGCTGTCGAAAACATGGTTGCGGTTCAGCGGAATTCCGCCTGCGCCGCTGCCGTGGTGGCGCATCCCGCCACCTGGACCCCCACCGCCGCCACCGGGACGATGGCCGCGACCACGCATGCGTTTCATGTTCATTCTTTTGCCGTTAGCTTTCCTAGTTTGCAGGCGATCCCGCGGGGCGGCTCGGTGCATGCCGCGTCCCACGAGCGTCCCGGGGACACTCCCCTCGGCCCGGCTTCGATCAATCGGCGTTGGTTCTGGCAAGCACCCCGACCGTCATAGCCATCCCTGTGGGGGCGGCCGGATCGGCCAGGCTGCCGAGGGTCAGCCGCGGTGCGGCGATCCCTGCCATGGGCGCAAGCTAGACCGCCCATCCCGCCGTGCCAAACGGTTTTTTCATACCGTCTTCCGAGTTAGCACCATAGCCCGAGGGATGCCGGCCAAATCAGGCCGAGTTGTGGCAACCATGCCGCAATCCGCGGCAAGGGCCGCGACCGCGGCATCCTGGTCGACCCCCAGCTCCAGCACCGCGACTCCGCCATCTGGAAGCAGGCCGCGCAAGGCCGCGATAATGTGCCGGTAAGCCACCAGTCCGTCCGGGCCACCGTCAAGCGCGGTCACAGGTTCGTGGCGGGCCACTTCGGGCATCAGCCCGCCGATCTCCGACGTGGGGATGTACGGCGGGTTGCACAAGATCAGATCGAAGTGGGCGCGCAGCGGGGTACTCCAGTCGGCGCACAGAAAGACGGCGCGGTCGGCGAGGCCTAGACCGGCGGCGTTGGCGGCAGCAACCCGCAGCGCGGCAACCGAGCGGTCAACGCCGATGCCGAAGGCGTGGGAGAATTCGTGCAAGGCGGCGAGCAGCAGGCAGCCGCTTCCGCTGCCGAGGTCGAGGATGCGCTGTGGCGGAGTGCGGCCGGCGAATGCGGCGAGGGCCGCCTCGATCAGGATTTCCGATTCGGGGCGGGGAACGAGGGTGGCAGGCGAGACCGCGAAGGGCAGGCTCCAGAATTCGCGCTCGCCCAGGATGTAGGCGAGCGGCTCGCGCGCCGCCCGGCGGGCGAGCACGCTCTCGTAGGCAGTCGGATCGGCAAGGCGATGCGGGTCG
>JASHQG010000447.1 GCA_030037665.1 Acetobacteraceae bacterium | reverse complement strand
TTGCCGCCGCGATGCAGAACCGCGGCCAGATCGTCGCGTGCGACACCTCCACTCTGCGCCTCGACAACGCCATTCGCCGTCTGCGCCGCGCCGGCGTGCATAATGTCGAGCGCCACTTGCTTGTTCCTGGCGACAAATGGCCGAAACGCCACGCCGGCGCTTTTGATCGCGTGCTAGTCGACGCCCCCTGCACCGGCACCGGCACCTGGCGCCGCAACCCAGACGCGCGCCATCGCCTGACCGAGACCGATCTCGCTCAGCTTCTGCTCCGCCAAGCCGCCATCCTGCGCGACGCCGCTCGGCTGGTTCGCACCGGCGGACATTTGGTCTACGCTACATGCTCCCTTCTGCCCGCCGAGAACGAGGCCCAGGTGTCGCAATTCCTCGCCGGTTATGCCGGCTTCTCTTTGGTGCCGTTGCCGCGCGCCTGGCCGCTCGCCGGACTGCCACCCTGCCCCGGTGATTTCTTGTTCTTGACCCCTGGCCGCGACGGCACCGACGGCTTTTTCGGTGCGGTGCTGGAGCGCACTGCGTGATCGGCGGATCAATCCCGGCGATGTCGGTCGACGACCGGGCTGATGCCTGGCGGCATCGATGATCACCATACGCCGTGCCAGGCCAGCGGATTCCATCGCCATCGGTGCGGTGCATGTTGCTGCCTGGCGCAGCACCTATCCGGGCATCCTGCCTGACGGCTACCTCGCGCGCCTCTCCGTCTCGCGCCAGGCCGCCTATTACGATACCGCGATTCGTGGCGTCGGGAGTGTATTCGTCGCCGCGGCGTCCGGTACTGACGCACCGCCCGGCGGTGAACCGCGTATCGTCGGCTTCGCGACGGCTGGACGTGCCCGTCGAAGCAGCGAGATCAATGGCCGCCGACTGGGCGAGGGCGAGATCGAGACGATCTATGTGCTGGACGATTGGCGCGAGCTTGGCCTCGGCCGCCGCCTCATGCGCGCAGCTGCTGCGCAACTCGCGGACACAGGCTGTCGCTCGGTCTTCCTCTGGGTGTTGCGCGACAACCCAAGCCGCTGGTTCTACCAGCATCTCGGTGGCAAACCGGTGGCCGAGGCGGAGATCATGTTCGCCGGCCACATGCTGACCCAGACAGCGTTTGTTTGGGATCCGATCGACCGGTTGCTCGCTGCGAGCAGAATGGACTCGTAACCGCTACAACGCGTTCCGCGACCGCCCTGGGCTGGTGCCGAACGCGGCCCGGAACGCGGCGCCGAATGCCGGGCCGCTGCCATAGCCGACTGCGGCTGCGGCACGGGCCGGCGTTTCGCCTTGTGCAAGCAGAGCCAGCGCCTCCGTCAGCCGCAACTGCCGTCGCCACGTCTGGAAACTCATGCCGGTCTCACGGCGGAACAGCCGCGCCAGTGTGCGCGCCGACGCTCCCGCAATGTCAGCAAAGAGCTCCAGTCCACGCCCGTCGGCAGGATCCGCGAACAGCGCATCTGCGACGCGCTGCAGGCGCGGATCGCGGCAGGCCGGCACCGAAATGGGACGCGTTGCCGCGTGGCTGATCTCATGCAGCGCCAGAGCCACAAGGTGACGCACCGGGCCGTCCTCGTCCCACATCACCGGCTCATTGCAGGCCGCCAGGATCAATTCCCGCAGCAACGGTGAAATGGCGACCACCGTCACGTCATCGGGGCCCGCGCGAGCGGCATCCTCGCGCAGGAACAAGGCGCGCATGACGAGGCCGGCCGGCATGCGGGTTACATGGCGGGTGTTCGCCGGCACCCACAGCCCTGTGCCCGGCGGGACGATGAAGAGAGCGGTGCCGGTCGCCACACGCATGACGCCCGAGATGGCGTGCAGCAGTTGGGCGCGCGGGTGCTGGTGCCAGCCGGTGTCATTCGCCTCGGCGAAATCGTAAGCGTAGCCCACGAGAGGACGCGGAGCGTGCTCAAACGGGCGGAGGCGGGAACGGTCGAGGTGTCCGATCTGCGACAAGGATTGTCCGTACGTCGTGAAACAGACAGCCTATTCTCAGGCGACCTCAAGCGAAAGATCCGCCGGATGACGCCAACCACGCGCCACATGGCTTTCATCAACGCCGCGCACACCTTCACGCACTATTCGCTGCTGGTACTGCCGACCGCCGTGCTTGCGATGGCAGCGCCCGGCGGACGGTTCGGCGATGCGTACGGACCCATCATGGCGCTGGCGACCGGAATGTTCGTGCTGTACGGCCTCGGCTCGCTGCCGCAGGGCTGGATTGCGCAGCGCGTGGGCCGCAAGGTCCTCTTGTTCTGTTTCTTCGTCGGCACTGGTCTGTCGCTGGTGGCGACCGCGTTTGCGTCCTCGCCATTTGCGCTGGCCATCGCGCTCGGCGCCACGGGATGGTTCGCCGCGATCTATCACCCGATCGGCACCGCCATGCTGGTAGACGCCGCCGGAGACCGCCCCGGCCGGGCGATCGGCGTCAATGGCGTGTTCGGCAATCTGGGCGTGGCGCTGGCGCCAGTGGTGACAGCGTTCGTTGCCAACCAAGCCGGCTGGCGCGCGGCGTTCCTGCTGCCGGGCATCGCCTGCGCCGCCGTCGGCCTCGCATGGCTGCGTGTGCCCTGGCACGACGCGACGGTGCGGCGTTCGCTGCGGCCATTTCCGACGATCCCGGCCCCTCTGGTGCGTCGTGCGGTGATCGTGCTCATGCTGATCGCCGTCGTCTCCGGCCTGGTGTTCAATGCCTTCACGCTGTTGTTGCCAAAGCTGTTGGAGGAGCGTCTGGCATCCCGGCCGGACCTGCTGCCGCTGGTCGGCGCGGCGGCATTCATCGCGACGCTGTTTGGCGCACTGACGCAGTTCACCGTCGGCCGGCTGATCGACCGCACGACACTCAAGCGCGTGTTCCTGCCGATCAGCGTGATCCTTGTGCCGGCACTAGTCGCAATTTCCTACGCGCGGGGCTGGAGCGTGGTGCCGATCGCCGGCCTCGTGGCAGCGGCAATCTTCGGCCAGGTAACGGTGAACGAAACGATGACCGCACGCTATATTTCGCCCGAGCTGCGCACGCGTATCTACTCTGTGCGGTTCTTCGTTGGCTTCCTGGGTGCGGCCGCGTCGGCGCCTCTGGTCGCAGCATTGCAGGAACGAACCGGAAGTTTGATGGCGGTCACTCTCGTCCTGGCGGCGTTCGGCAGCGTGACGCTCGGTTGTGCACTGTTTTTTCCGGACCGCAAGGAGGAACTGCAGCCAGAGCTTTGGGCGTTGGCGGGAGGAGGTATCACCGTGGCCGTGGCAGCAGCGGAGTAGTGCGAGGTCAATCGACCTGTGCGCCCGCACTGACACGGGTTAGCCTCCTGAGAACACGTGAAAGGCTCGGAGGAAACCCATGCCCCGTCTCACCAACAGGGTCATCCTGATCAGCGGCGGCGCACGCGGACAGGGCGCAGCGGAGGCGCGTCTTTGCGTCGAGGAAGGTGCCCGCGTCATCATCGGCGACGTGCTGGAATCTGCTGGGCGGCAGCTTGCCGCGCAGCTCGGCCAGGCCGCAACGTTCATCCCGCAGGACGTGACGCGCGAGAGTGACTGGGCAGCGGCGATCAAGGCAGCAGAAGCGCTCGGCGGATTGCACGGGCTAATCAACAACGCCGGCATTTATCAGCCGAGCACGCTGATGGAGACCGATACGACGCTGTTCGAGCGGCACATGCGGGTGAACCAGCTTGGCTGCTTCCTTGGCATGAAATGCGCGGTTCCTGTTATGGAACGCTCCGGCGGTGGCTCGATCGTCAACATCTCATCGGTGGCGGGACTTCGCGGCTCACCTGGCGCGATCGCGTACAGTGCGACGAAGTGGGCACTGCGCGGCATGACGAAGGCAGCGGCAATCGACCTGGCGCCGAAGAAGATACGCGTGAATTCGGTGCATCCCGGACCGATCGATACCGAGATGCTGCATGTGCGCACGCCAGAACAGAATGCACGGCGCGTGCAGCAGGTGCCGATGAAACGGATGGGGACGGCGGAAGAGGTCGCGCGCCTGGTGGTATTCCTGCTCTCCGATGAGAGCAGTTATATTACCGGATCCGAAGTGGCGATCGACGGCGGCGCGACGCTGTAATTGCATTGCAAGGCCAGCGGCCGAAGCAGCCCCCCTCCCGCATGGCGTGAAAGTGATCGCCCGGTCGCCGGCACGCCTCGCGATGAGCGCAGGCCGTCATTGCCTCATCCACTCCCGCACGAAGCGCGCGTAGCAATCGCGTTCGCCCGGCATCTTTGGCCACCCCGCCAGCTGCCGCACGGTCGCCAGCAGCAAACGGTCCTTCAGGTGGGTCGTGTTGTGGGCGTATTCCTCGAATGTCGAGTGGCTGATCTTCTGGTTGTGCGGATCATCTTGGAACTTGCACGCGGTGACCGCGACGGTCGACATCAGCGCGTCACGGTCAGCGCCGGTCTGCAGATACGCATTCGCGACCGCGGTTGCCCTGGCAAAGTCGAAGGACATGATGGCTTCGTCTTGTTCCGTCAGCAGATCCTCCGCCGACCGCCCCATCACCTTCGCGGTCGCGAACTCCTGGTCCAACGGTGACGAATACAGCTTGTTCGACCGCGCAGCGTCGTTCACGAAATTAGCCATCAGGTACAGTATCCGGGGCTGCCACGCATTGCTGCTGCCGCGCATCCAGTAGTTCGCAGTGTTGCAGTAGTCGAACGGATGCTGACCGTCGGTGAACTTGCGCGGCACGGTCGTACGCAGAATCAGCTCCGCCGCGCCGATCTGAATCGTATCGCCGATGCTGCGGACCGACTTGCCGTCCCGCAGGCACTTCGTGACGTGCTGCCACACATCCTCGGTGTCGCCCTCCATCAGCAGCCGGACGAAGTCCTCCACTTCGGTGGGCGTGAGCGGCGTGCGGTTGTCCTGCACCAGGTTCTTGCCGCCGTCGGGAAACGCCTCAGCCAGAGTCACGCAAGCGGCATCGTACGCCGAATAGTACAGCGGCCCCACCGCCATGTCCGGCACGCCGGTGTAGAATACGCCGTGTGCGCGCTCCCATCCGACGAGATCCGCGAGATCGACGATCGCCCGCGCGCGCAGCGCTTTGTGTCCGGTGTTGCGCGCCTTGCGGTTGATGATCGTGTCCTGCACATCAATCAGTCCAAGGAACAGCAGCTGGTCGCGCAACCTCGCGCGCGCGGCTTCATCAGCGGCGAGCCCGAGGAACAGGCCAAAGGAACGCCTCACGTCACCACTCATGGTGGCGATCATGTGCTGATACAAACGTTCGTCGATCGTGCCGGGCTCGACGATCGGTTCCTGGTCCTGGTTCCACACGACCGGGCCGTCATCGGGCGGCGGTACGTTCATGCCTTTCATGGCGGCGTAACGGCCGGGGTATCTGCCGAGCAACTGGTTCCAGATGTCGAGGCCGGCCGGGATGTACCAGACGCTCTGCAGCATCGCCAGCATGCGGTATTCGTTCGGCAGGTAGGGGGTCAGTGACGCGGACGCACGCAGGCCGAGAATCGTGTGGTCATTGTTAATCAGCGTGATGACGCCGTCACGCACGTTGATGTGATTGGGAACCTGTACGAAGGGTGCCTCGGCTTCGGCGACGAGACTGACCGCTTCACCCATCGAGCGGCCGTCGCGCTTTACCAATTGAAAGAACAGATCGGCGGTGCGCGGCTGGTCGCGCTGCAGGATCGCTTCGGTCAACTGGCCAACGGCCTTATCTTGGCTGATAGCGTCACGGCTGAGTATCATGCTTGTTTCCCCCACGAACGGTCGGTGGAAGCGTAACGCCGGGGCGCAGCGAAGGTAAAGGCACGACGCCTAACGCCTCAGGTCCAACGTCCGCGGATGCTCACGCGAAGGCGCGACAGCCGGCTCGTTCATTGACCCCGGCGTGTGCCCGAACGGAAAGAACCGCGCCTTCCGTCGCGCTTCCGCCTCGTTGGCGTTCACCGGGAACCGTTCGTAATGCCGCCCGCCCGGATGCGCGACGTGGTGCGTTAATCCGCCTAACGACCGCCCGCTCCAGCGATCATAGATGTCGAACACGAGCGGCGTCTGCGCCGGGATCGTCGGATGCAGCGCAGTGGGTGGCTGCCACGCCTTGAAGCGCACACCGCCAATGTACTCGCCCGCACGGTCCGTCCGCGTCAGTGGCACGGCGCGGCCGTTGCAGGCCAGCACGTAGCGTTCCTCGACCCAGCCATCCACCCGCGCCTGCACGCGCTCGACGGAGCTGTCCACGTAACGCGCCGTGCTGCCCGCGACGGTTTCCTCGCCCAGCACATGCCATGGTTCAAGCGCATGGCGCAGCTCCAGCGTAGCGCCGCGCAGCGTTATCTCCCCGATTCGAGGGAATCTGAATTCGAAATGCGGCTCGAACCATTCGCGATTCAGCCTGAATCCGAGCCCGCCCAAGTCCTCCAGCGCATCGGTGAAATCCTGCGCCACGAAGTGCGGCAGCATGAAATCGTCGTGGATGCGCGTGCCCCACTGGATCAGCGGCCGCTCGTAAGGCGCCGCCCAGAACGCCGCAAGAGCCGACCGCATCAGCAGCATCTGCGCTGCAGCCATCTGTGCGTGCGGCGGCATTTCCAGCGCACGAAATTCCACCAGTCCCAGCCGGCCGGATCCACCTTCCGGCGTAAAGAGCTTGTCGATGCAAAACTCGGTACGATGCGTGTTGCCTGTCATGTCCGCCAGGATGTTGCGGAACAATCGATCGACCAGCCAGGGTGGTGTTTCCTGCTTGGGATTGACTTGCGAAAACGCGATCTCCAGCTCTGCCAAACTGTCCTGTCGCGCCTCATCGATCCGCGGATGCTGACTGCTCGGACCGATGAACAATCCGGAAAACAGGTAGGACAGGCTTGGATGGTTATGCCAGAAGCCGAGCACAGATTTCAGCAGATCAGGACGGCGCAGAAACGGCGAGTCGACGGCGTGCGCAGCGCCCATCACCACATGATTGCCACCACCAGTGCCGACATGGTGGCCATCCAGCATGAACTTCTCTGTCGCCAGGCCAACCTGGCGCGCGTCTTCGTAAAGTTCCTCGCTGCGCTGCACCAGCTCGGCCCAATTGTGCGCCGGATGCACGTTGACTTCGATCACGCCCGGATCGGGCGTCACCGAGAAATGGTTGAGCCGCGCATCGTGCGGCGGAAGGTAGCCTTCCAGCACCAATTTCTCACCAGTTTCGGCCGCGGTATCCTCGATCGCCGCAACCATCGACAGCCAGTCCTCCGCGGCATAAAGGGGCGGCAGGAATACGTGGAGCAAGCCGTTGCGCGGCTCGACGCAAAGCGCGGTGCGTACCAACTCCGGTTCGCCGCGGCCAACCACCGGCAGTTCCTGCGCGACTGGACGCAAGCTTTCCGGCCCGGCGGCCATGCCCTCCGCAAACCGCGCGAGCATGGCCTGCCGCCGCGGCAGCGGTGGCTGGGGCGCGAACGCGTCTGGCTCGAATTCCTGCTCGATTTGCTCCGGATCTGCCCACGGCAGGCTGTCCAGCGGCAGCCGCAGCCCGATCGGCGAATCGCCGGGGACCAGGTACATCACACCGCCACGGAAGAACCAGTTGCCGCCCTGCCAGATGCGCACGCCGTCGCGCACAGCGCGGCGGATCGGCAGCACGCTGCCCGCCGGCGCGGCGAGCCCCTGGCCGAACACGTGAGCGAGCCGGGCCCGTTCCAGCGGATCGCCCAGCTTCGAATCTTCCGCGACGACATTCGCGGGCAACCGGCGCTCGCGCCACAGGTAATAATGGATATCCTCATAGGCCGGCCGGACCAGTGACGGATCGACCTGCAAACGCTCTGCCAGCCGCTCGGCAAATTGCGCGGCACGGTGTGCATCCGCATGACCGCCGTCATCCTCTGCCGCTAACAAATCGGAATCACGCCAGACTGGTTCGCCGTCCGGCCGCCAATGCGAATACAAGGCCCAACGCGGCAATTGTTCGCCAGGATACTGCTTGCCGAACGCATGCTGCAACGCGCCGCCCGGCGACCAGCGCGCCATCAGCCGGCGGATCAGCTTAGCGGCGTGGGCCTTTTTGGTCGGGCCCAGCGCATCAGTGTTCCACTCCGGCGCGTCCATGTCTGTCGCCGAAACGAACGTCGGCTCCCCGCCCATCGTCAGGCGGACGTCCGATGCCGTCAGAGCCCGATCCACCCGCACGCCTGCAGCCAAAATGTCCTGCCACTGCATGGGCGTGTAAGGCTTGGTGACGCGCGGCGTCTCACGCACGCGTGTCAGCTTCATGCCAATGTCGAACGTCGTTTGGCAGGGATCGACCAAACCGGAGACTGGTGCGGCCGACTGGGGATCCGGTGTGGCGGCCAGCGGAATATGGCCCTCGCCAGCTAACAAACCCGACGTCGCATCGAGACCAACCCAGCCTGCGCCAGGCAGGTATACCTCGGCCCACGCATGCAGGTCGGTGAAATCCGCGGCCGGCCCCTCTGGCCCTTCCAGCGGCTTCACGTCACCAACAAGCTGAACCAAATAGCCAGACACGAACCGGGCCGCGAAGCCCAGATTGCGCAGCGCCTGCACCAGCACCCACGCCGAATCACGGCAGGAACCGCGGCCGTTCGCCAGGGTCTCCTCGGGCGCCCAGACGCCCGGCTCCATCCGCACGATGTAAGCGATCTGCGCCTGTACCTGGCGGTTCAACGCGACCAGCATGTCCACGGTGCGTTGCTCGCCGTGTGGCGCGGCGTCGAGCAGCGCCTGCATGCGCGTTCCCGCCGGCGCCATCCGCCGGAACGGCGCGAGCTCCTGCTCAAGCAACGGATCGTAGCCGAACGGCCAGCGCTCCGCCTCCGGTTCCAGGAAGAAATCAAACGGATTGATCGTTGCCATGTCGGCAACAAGATCGACCGTCACGCTGAAGTGCGTAACCCGCTCAGGGAAAACGACGCGCGCGAGGTGATTGCCCTGCGGGTCCTGCTGCCAATTCAGGAAATGGGGCGTCGGCTCAACATTCAGCGCATAGGACAGGATCGGCGTGCGCACATGCGGTGCGGGCCGCAACCGGATCGTCTGCGGGCCGAGGTGTACCAGACGGTCATACCGATAGACGGTGCGATGGGTCAGAGCGACATGAAGAGCCATGGGAGCGAGGGAATGTCAGCGGAGCCGCATCCTGCGGCATATTGTGCACTGCAGCAAGGGGTCCCGAGCTGGATTCGGCCGACGCTCAGGTGCCGTGAAATTGCCGCAAAGACAGGGCCACAGAGATCGCCATGAAGCCGATCATTTCCGCCGTCGTCCTGTTGAGCCTGTGTCTCGCGCTGGGTGCGTGCGCGTGCCGCCCCGGGGTCATCAGCCCCTATGGTGCCCGGCCGCCCCGATGCTGGGTCTGGTAGCCCCCGAGGCGCCGGATCACACGCCCCCGGTCAGCGCCTCGATCTCCGCGACAAGCGCCGCTGTCGTCACCTGCCGGCAATAGCCGCTGTTGTTGCGCAGCGACCAGGCATGCCGCTCGGCACTCAGCGTGGCGCATGCGTCGGTCGGCACCGTCACCAGGTAGCCGAGGTCGCAGGCATCCCGCACAGCAGAATCGACACACTGATCGGTCAGCACGCCGGCGATGATCAGCGAGCGCACGCCCAGATTGCGCAGCACGTAGTCGAGATTCGTCGATATGAACACCGACGACGATGTCTTCGGCAGCACAATCTCGTCGTCGCCCGGCGCGATGTCGGCCAGGACCTGCGCATCCCACGATCCGCGCGGCACGAACAAGCCGCTGATACGGTAGTCGAGGCTGAGGTCGCGGCCGTCACGCGTGAGCGATTCGATCACGGTGTACATCACCTCGATCTGCCCGCGCCGACAGGCGGCCTGCAGGCGCTGCATGTTCGGCACCGCTGTCCCACGCATGACGCGGAAGAACCAGCCGTAGCGCGCGTCGCGCTCCGCTGCATCCATATGGGCGTATTCACCGCCATCCAGCCGCGCGCTGAAGTTCTGCACATCGATGAATAACAGCGCAGCGTGCTTTGGATCGATCGGCACATCGCGGCTGAGGCGGGCACTCATGTGTGCGCCACCCGCGCTACTGCGGCCGGTAGAAGTCGCGCGAATCGCGACGCCCATGCCACCTGGCCGGCCGCATCGGCGATCAGGTCCTGACGGATCTCGATCTCGACATGCAGCAGGCCACGACGTTCCGCGTGGACCGGCACGCCATAGTCGCTGGTGTCAGTGATCGCATAAGGCTGGTTGTCGCCCACGATCAGGTCCGGTTCGGCACGCA
>JASHQG010000446.1 GCA_030037665.1 Acetobacteraceae bacterium | reverse complement strand
GAAGGGACGGATGGCGTCCTACCTCGCGCATATCCCGACCGCTGTAGTCATCCATCCGTTTCCCGCTTTCATCGGTCTCGCCCGGCTCGCCCGTTGTCGCGATGGGGTGACCCCGTAGAACGTGTCAGGCGGACGTTTATTACCAGACTATCTCCAACCAGCGGTCTCTCTCTCTGCCACGTTTATTCGGAGGCCTTCCGGTCGGCCAGCGAGCAGTCGTCGGCACACCGACGGGCGCCGTAAGGCGCCGCCCAAGGCCACCTGAAAAACCAAGAAGCTCATCCCCCTCGGGGGATTGAGAGTGCCACCACCGTCTCCCGACTCTCAGCCGCGCGGCACGAGAGATCGGGCTGAACGGCGACATCATTCGCGGAAAAGCACACCGCGTCTTGCCGGGCACCGCGGTAGGTCCATACGCAGAACAACGGGCGAAGCAGTTTGCTGATAGGCTCCGGACGAATGCGGATTGAAGGCCGTGAACTGGGCGCTGGAGCGTGCGGCCCTTGCCGCCGTGTGGTTGACGCGAGACAGAAGCCGCCGCGCACAAGCGGAAAGACAGCGCCAACAATCGACAAACGGCTAACTTTCACGTGCCCCCGATTTTTACGCACAATAACGGTCGGCGCGACAAGAATTGTCTGTGCCCGTTGCAGCAGCGTCGGGAGAACAGCGATGGTCGGGGAGGGGGCGGAGGATCGGCAGACCTGGGCCGAAGCCTGTCGCCGCGAAGCGGCCATTCGCGGGCTGCTCAACCCTAGCCCGGGTGCCGGTCTTTCCCGCCATTCGTTGGCTCGAGCCAGGCCCATTGCCCGATTGACGTTTGTCATCCCTCGGAATGTCCGTGGACGGCTGGGCACAGAGCCAGATTGCCGCCCAAACCGACGCTATTCTCCATCCGAGCGGGGGCGTGAAAGACAGGCTCAACCTCGGCTCGCCTGTCGCAAGCGCTGATCAGTGCGTGATGCAGGTGGTGAACGAACCGATAGGGTTGCAATCGGTGATCACCGACCGATTTGCGGCGTTGATCGGAAAATCGCGCGACGATGCATTGCGGGCGGGGGTATGATCCGCCGACGTGCATCGCACCACGGTCGGCGGCACACGCTCGGTTAGGGTGGAGGCCGCGCAGCGGTTTCCCCGCGGCTGCTGCAACGGCAGGCATCAGACCATTTGCCGCCGCAACGACGCAACAGTCGACTCAGACCCGCTGAGAGGCCCGGTGCATAATGGTTGTGTCGGCAACACTACTGTCAGTTATTCCCTGTCGTGGCAATTGCGCGCGGTGAGACCATGCTGCGCGCTCCCTGACGGCGCCGTGCGCAGTCGGGGATGAAAAGCCGATGATCTGGGTAACAGACGTTAGCTGTACAAACAGGGAGCCGTCAATGACAGCCATCACACGCCGCACGATCCTGACCGCCGCACCCGGCGCGCTTGCCCTCGCCGGGGTACCTGCCCGGGCCACCAAGAGGTATGGACCGGGTGTTACCGACACCGAAATCAAGATCGGCAACACCGGCGCCTATAGCGGTCCGCTGGCCAACGCGAGCCCATTCCCGCTGTCGGAGAAAGCCTATTTCGACATGATCAACGCCCAGGGCGGGATCAACGGGCGCAAGATCAGGTGGATTTCCTACGACGACGGCTACTCTCCGCCGAAGACGGTCGAGATGACACGCAGGCTGGTGGAAGAGGACCACGTTCTGTTGCTGTCCGGTTCGATTGGGACTCCGACCAACACGGCGGTCTGGCACTACCTGAACGAAAAGCACGTGCCGCAATTGTTCCCCGGCACCGGCGCCAGTAAGTGGAACGACCCCAAGGGGCACCCCTGGACGATGGGCTTTTTCATCGCCTATGCGGCCGAGGGACGCATATACGCGGCATACATCCTGAAGAACAAACCTGATGCCAAGATCGGCGTACTCTATCAGAACGACGATTTCGGCAAGGACTACTTGAAGGGGGTGGTCGAGGGGCTCGGCAGCAAGGCGTCGATGATCAAGCTCAAAACCACTTACGAAACCACGGACGCGACCGTCGACACGCAAATTGTCGAGCTGCAAGCGGCGGGCTGCGATGTGCTCATCACGATCGCGATTCCCAAGTTCGGTGCCCAGGCGATCAGGAGGATCGCTCAAATCGAGTGGAAGCCGGTCCACATCTTCTGCGGCATCGCCTCGTCGGTAGGCGCGACGCTGAAGCCGGCCGGTCTGGAAAACGCGAAGGGACTCATCAGCGACACGTCCTTCAAGGACCCGACCGATCCCGAATGGGTCAATGACCCTGGCTACAAACAGTGGCTCGCATTCATGAACAAGTACTATCCGGACGGCGACAAGACCGATAACCAGACCGTCTACGGTTATTCGATCGGTGATGTGACCGCACGGATTCTGAAGGCGTGCGGCGACGATCTGACCCGTGAGAACGTGATGCGGCAGGCCGCCAACTTCCATAACGTCCAACTGCCGATGGTGATCCCTGGTATCACGCTCAACTCCAGCCCCAGCGATTTCCAGTTGATTAAGCAGGCTCAGATGCGGCGCTTCAACGGCGAGCGCTACGTTCCGTTCGGTCCGGTGCTGTCCGGTGCGAGCGTCTGACCAAGGGAGGCGGTCGCGACCCGATCGCGACCGCCGCGGTTGGGGCTGGTAAACCGAGGCGGCTCTCTCGCGCACTCGACCGGCTTGAAGCGCCGGGCGGGAAGGGTTCGGGGTCGTTGCCGGATGCGACAAGCGCGCGTGGCTGCTGGACGCCCTCGACGCCCTCTTTTGCACGCCGGCGGCTGACGCCGAAGGCGCTCGGGGCGCGGCTCAAGCTAGCGCCGCAGACCGGGGCGGTGTTGCTGCGAGAGTTGCGGGGAAAGGGGTGCTTAGGGAGGTGGCGGGCAGGGGGAATTTTCGGGCGTTCGCGGCATGAGGCGTCGGCGGTTCGCGATGCGGCATGGTGGCCGGCGAATCGGCATCCGAGACGATCAGCGGTGCGCGCACGATG
>JASHQG010000445.1 GCA_030037665.1 Acetobacteraceae bacterium | reverse complement strand
CGAGGTTGCGGTCTGCGCCACGATCCATCGCGTCGTGCCGGGCGCAGCGGACGCGGTCGTGCCGATCGGCCGGGCTGTGGCGAACAGTCGGGTCGATCTGCTGGATGGGTTTGGCCGGCCGGTCCCTCCGGGTGCGTGCGGCGAGATCGTGGTCACCGGTCCGGGCGTGGCGCGCGGCTACCTCGGCAGCGACAGCGACGCCTTCATCCCCAGCCCCGTAGCGGTCGGACGCGCGTACCGCACCGGTGACCTCGGCCGCTTCCGACCGGATGGCGCGCTGGAATTCCTCGGCCGCCGCGACCAGCAGGTGAAAATTCGCGGCCATCGCGTCGAGCCGACGGAGATCGAACGGGCCCTTCTCGGTCACCCGCTGGTGCGTGAGGCGTATGTCGCGCCGGGCGCCGGCGACCTGATTGCGTGGGTCGCGCCGCGCAAGATCCCGGAGCTGTGGCCTTCCATTGCCGAGTTCTTTGTCTACGACGAACTGGCCTATGGCGCGATGGCTGGGGACGAACGGCGCAACGCCAGCTACAGAGCCGCCTTCGCCCGGTATTTGCCGGGCCGGACCGTGTTGGAGATCGGGCCTGGGGCAGAGGCTGTGTTGTCGCGCATGGCCATCGCAGCGGGTGCGCGCAAGGTTTATGCGGTCGAGATCTCACCCGCCGTGGCCGAGCAGGCACGGGCGCGGTTGGCCGCGGAGGGGCTGGCCGACAAGGTCGAGGTCATCACCGGAGACATCACCAGCGTCACGCTGCCTGAGCCGGCCGACGTCTGCGTCTCGGAGGTCGTCGGCTCGATCGGCGGCGCGGAGGGCGCAGCGTTGCTGATCGAGGCGTCGCGTCGCTCGTTGCGCGACCCGGCGGCGCAGATCCCGGCGCGAAGTGAGACGCGCCTGGCCGGGGTCTCGCTGGCCGGGCTCGATCTCGCCTTTTCCGAGGTTGCCGCAGGATATCTGGAGCGAATCTTCACCGCACGAGGCGGCCCATTCGACCTGCGGCTCTGCGTGAAGCACCTGCCGGCTGAACGCCTGGTGACCGGGGCGGGCGTGCTCGAGGACCTGGATTTCCGAGCGCCCCTCACCGCGGAGGCACGCCACGCGATACACCTGCCCGTCACCGCATCCGGCCGAATCGACGGGTTCGTTGCTTGGCTGCACCTGATCGTAGACGCTGCGCATCCGGAAGAGGCGGTCGATATCCTGGAGTCCCCGGCGAGTTGGCTGCCTGTATTGCTGCCGCTGCAAGAGCCCTCTCCGGCGCTGATGCTCGGGGACGCAATCGTCGCCACAGTGGAGCGGCGCCTCGCAGCCAACGCGCGTAACCCCGATTTCCATATCGCCGGGGAATTTCGCCGCGGCGAGGCCGTACTCGGCCGCTTTAGCTGCGATGCGCCGCATATGGCGGCCCGCTTCCGGCAGACGCCGCTCCACCGATTTGCTTTCGACTCCGTGGGACGCCCGCGTCGGGCAGTGCCGCTACGCGATTTTCTGGCCGCGGCGCTACCGGCCTGGATGATCCCCGGTCACATCATCCCGGTGGCACGTCTGCCGTTGAACGCAAGCGGCAAGGTCGATCGTCAGGCGCTGCCGGCGCCGCGATCGCGTGACGTGCCGCCTGACCCACCGCACGGTGCGATGGAGGCGAAGATCGCGGCGACCTTTGCCGACGTGCTGGGCCTGCCGCTGGTCGGCAGAAGCGATGATTTCCTTTCGTTGGGCGGCGATTCCATCCGGGCTATCCACATCGCGGCGCGGTTGAGGCAGGGCGGCGTCACGCTGGCCTCGGCGGACATCCTGCAGCACCGCACTGTGGCAGCGTTGGCGCCGCTGGCATGCTTGGCCGGCGGGCCTCACGGCCCGGTGTCCGGAGCGTTCCCGCCGACGCCGGTGCAGGCCTGGTTCCTGACCCACTTCACGGTGGCGCCGCATCACTTCAACCAAGCGCTGCTGCTGCAGGCCGCCGAGCGGCTCGACCCGGCGGGGCTGGCCGCGGCGCTCGATGCGCTGGCGGCACAGCACGATATGCTGCGCGCCCGGTTTGCCGGCGGCCTGCAGGCGGCGACCTTGGCCTTGGAACCGCCAGCCGAAGTGGCCGTGCTGGAGGCTGGGCCGGCTAACCTGTACGCGCTATGTGCCGGCTTGCAGGTGAGTCTCGACCTGGCGAACGGGCCGGTTTTCCGTGCCGCCCTTCTGCGGCTGCCGGATGCCGACAGGTTGCTGATCGTCGTGCATCATCTTGCCGTCGACTGGGTGTCCTGGCGCATCCTGCTGGCGGATTTGGAGCTGGCATACCGCGCCGCCCAGCGTGGCGTGCCCGCTGCGCTGCCACCCCGAACGGTGCCGTTCCCGGATTGGGCGCGTGCCGTAGAGGCTGCTACTGCGGCGCCGGAACTGTTGGACGAGCGCGCATTTTGGGTGCGGGCCGCGACGACCGAAACGGTTCGCCTGCCCGGCGGGGTCGGCGTGGACCTGGTCGCGGATGCCGAGACCGTCATCCGGGCCGTGCCGGCCGATATTACGGCGAAACTGGCCGATCAGACCCTGGTGCGGCTGCTTGCCGGTTTGGCCCGCGCCGTCGCGCAAGCGGCTGGCAGAGGCCCCCTGGTGGTGCTGCTGGAGGGGCACGGGCGCGAGACGGTGCTCGCGCCGCTCGATGTCAGCCGCACGGTGGGTTGGTTCACGACGTTCTATCCGGTCGTGCTCGATCTCGGGGAAGCGGAGGCGCCGGCCGCACAGATGCAGCTTGTACAGTCGGCGCTACGGGCCGTGCCGCGGCATGGCGTCGGCTATCTGCTGTTGGCCGGCCGCGCGGGCGTGCCAGAGGCCAGGCCACAGATCGCGCTCAACTATTTG
>JASHQG010000055.1 GCA_030037665.1 Acetobacteraceae bacterium | reverse complement strand
AATCGCGGACACACGCACCCTGTTTGTCGCGCTACAGCCGGTGGCACCAGCACCGCAGAGATTTTCGCTTCAAAGGGTCGCGACAAATGGGGGCTGTACAGACGGCCGATCAGGCTGCATCACACCATCATCGGCAACGCGAATGTGCATGAGCCGTGCGGCCGGTACGTCCGCGACGCGCTTGTAAAACCTGAGGTGGGTCGGGGGTACCTGCAGCTGTAGGCAGAGACCAGCAGGCCAACATCAAGCCCGATCGCGTGGGATTCCACGCGCAGAGGCAGCCGTTCAGTCCGCGGTTGCGGAATATCGGTGCGGAGGCGGCGGCCCCTGGCTGCCGACCCCACCCGCTTGCTCTCCAAGGCGAGTTACAAACGTTCCGTGTTCTCTTCCGCGCGGTGCGGCGAGTCGCCCGGGGGCGGGGGGCCGCCCGCCGGCTGAGGGTGACGCTCGCAACGCGCGCGCCCGCGGGCCTTGGCACGCGCTTCGCTAGCAATAAGCAGCGAGGCAACCCCAAGGGAGAACAGATATGTGCGAGCATGGAGGCGCCGAACTATTTTCTGCCTTAAAAAGCAGCAACTTTAGCCGACGCGGATTCCTGCGTGCCTCAACAGCGAGCACAATCGCGTTCGCGGTCGGCGGCGGTGTCGCTCGGGCGGCTGAAAGCCACATCAAGTCGGTTCACGGTTCCGGATTTTGCAACCTCAACTATTTCCTCGCCAACGCGCTGCAAACGGCCAAGGACGACGGCGTCTATCTGGACTTCGTGCTGACCCCGACGTCGTCTGAGATGGTTACCTTCCTGGGTGCTGGACAGGTGGATGCTGCGCTGATCCCGTATACGAGCTTCATCGCCCTCCACGACAAAGGCGCGCCCGTGACCATTGTCGGCGGCGGCGGAATTGAGGGAGTCGTGCTGATTGCACAGCCGGGGCTTGACAGCCCGGACAAGCTAAAGGGCAAGACCCTCGGCACGTTCCAAATGGATACGCTTGAGGTGCTGCCCTATGACTGGCTGAAGAAGCACAATGTCAGCTTCAAGGATATCACCGTTCGTTACATGGGCAACACGCCGGAAGCGGTGGAGGCCTTCAAGGCCGGCGCGCTCGATATCATTTGCACCATCGAACCCTATGGCACGGCTCTGCTGCATGACGTCAAGGGCAGCGTCAAGCTCTCCGACGGAACCGATATTTACGGGCATGGCTACACCGATTGCGTGCTGGCCGTGCGCAACGAGCTGATCAAGCAGAATGCGACCGGTATCAAGGCACTGCTCAAAGGCATGATGAAAGCGCAGCACATGGCCGAGACGCAGCCGGAGGAAGCCCTGAAAATTCTCGTCGGCCCGTACTACAAGACGTCGATGGAGAATGCCCGGATCGCGATGAACAAGCAGCGATCCGTGGTCGATGCGCGCAGCCAGACGCAGTTCATCCTCGACCGCGTCGAGTCGATCAAGGAGATGGGCTATATCAACAGCAAGCCTGGCCGCGACGCGATCGACTGGACATTGCTGGAAGCGACGATCGCCGAGAACAAGGATCTCTGGTCGGAGCTGAAATACAAAACGGCATGAGCGCGACCCGATCCGTCGCCACGCCGACGCCCCAGGCGCTGGCGCACGCCGCCTGGCTGGTGGGATTGGGACGGGCGCTGCCGACAGTGTTGTGGGGCGCAGCCTCCATCGGGCTGTTCGCCGGGATCTGGGAGGCGCTTTGGGCGATCGGCTGGGCCGACCCGAGGCTGTTGCCGCCCCCGCATATTTTCCTGGGCAGCATCGCCGACCAGGCAAAGTTCTTCAACACGGTCAGCCGTTGGCAGATCGGTGCCGCGCAGGCTGACACACCGCCGCCGGCGATGGCGGTGATTTATACGATCCTGTCCACCACGGGCCGGGTGTTCGCGGGGCTGGTGATCGCTTCCGTCCTCGCGGTGTCGATGGGGATCGGCATCCGCTATTTCCGGCTGTTCGGGAAACTGACGCTGCCAACGGTCACGCTACTGGCGCCGGTGTCGCCGATCGCCTGGTTGCCGGTCGCGATCTTCCTCTTCGGCATCGGAAATGGGCCCGCTATCTTCATGGTGGTGATCGCGCTGCTGTTTCATATGGTGCTAGCAACGATCAACCAGATCGATCATGTCAATCCCAACCTGATCAACGTCGCCCGCACCATGGGAGCGTCGAAGCGGCAGACCTATGCGCGCGTCATCATCCCTGCAATCCTGCCTCAGCTTTTCGTCGTCCTGCGATTCAACCTGTTCGCCGCATGGATGGTCGTGTTGGTGGCCGAGGCAACCGGCGTCGGCTACGGCCTCGGCCAAGTGATCATGTTGGCACGCAACACCTTCAATCCGTCACTGGTGTTCTTCACCATTTTCCTGATCGGTGTCCTGGGCTTCCTGTTCGATTTCGGCATGCGCCAGTTGCAACGGAAACTACTCTACTGGGTGCCGCGGGGGGCGGAGGTGCTGAATGTCCTCTAGGTCCGTTGCGCCATTCTCTTCGCGTGACGCCGTCGTCTGCCGCGGCGTCGGCAAAACCTGGGCGCCTGCAACACCTCGAGCGCATGAGGCCCTGCGGGAGATCGACTTAGACGTGGCGCCTGGCGAGTTCATCGTCCTGCTTGGTCCCTCCGGCTGTGGCAAATCGACGATGCTGTACCTGATCGCCGGGCTCGAGGACACGACCGCCGGTGAACTCTGGTCGTTCGGCGACCGCGTCGAGCAACCCTCACCGGAGCGTAGTCTGATATTTCAGGAGGCCTCGCTCTTTCCCTGGCTGTCTGTGGGCCAGAACGTAGCCTTTGGACTGTCGATCGCCGGCATGGCTTCCGACGAACGGCGGGGAATCGTCCGCCAGGCCCTGCAGCGGGTCGGCTTGCTGGAAGCGATCGACAAGCGCCCTCACGAGCTGTCGGGCGGTATGCGGCAACGTGTCGCCGTCGCGCGGGCGCTCGCCATGCAGCCAAGGGTCCTGCTGATGGACGAGCCATTCGCGGCACTGGACGTGCAGACGCGGGCGCGGATGCAGAGTTTTCTGCTGGATGTCTGGCAAGCATCCGGCGCATCGGTGCTCTTCGTCACGCACCATATCGATGAGGCTATAGCGCTGGCCGATCGTGTGGTCGTGTTCACCGCTCGTCCGGGACGGATAAAGACGATCGTGCCGGTCGGTCTGTCGCGTCCGCGCGACCCCTTCTCGCGGGAAACCGAGGCGCTGCGCCGCCATCTAACGGCTCAGTTGCGGGATGAGGTGGATCGTGCGTTCGCTGAACAGGAAACCGTGATGGCCTGACCCAGACAAGGAATCAGAAACGTGGCCGCAACCCTGATCCGCAGCCGATCGCTGGTGACCCATGCGATCGATCGTCACTCGTGGAACGAAATTGCAAGTGGTGCCGTCCTGCAAGAGGACGGTATCATCCGGGCCGTTGGCACGTTCGCCGACCTGTCCGAGCAATATCCGGATGCGACGGTCATCGGCAGCGAGAACGACATTCTGCTGCCGGGTTTCGTCAACGGCCATCACCATGTGGGCCTCACCCCGGTTCAGCTGGGCTCACCCGACATGCCGTTGGAGCTGTGGTTTGTGACGCGCATGGTATCGCGTAACCCCAACCTTTACCTCGACACATTGTATTCTGCTTTCGAGATGATTTCCTCGGGTATCACCACGGTGCAGCATATCCACGGCTGGGTACCGGGTGGGTTGCAGCAGGTAGAAGCGGGCGCCAACGAGGTGATCCGCGCCTACAACGACATCGGCATGCGGGTATCGTACTCATTCGCAGTGCGGAACCAGAACCGACTGGTGTATCAGCGCGACGAGGACTTCGCCTCCAGTCTGCCACCAGAGCTGCAGCCGGCGATGCGGCGCTGGTATGGTCGGATCAACATGTCGGACGACGACCACGTCGCGCTGTTCGAAACTCTGTATGGCAAGCATCAGTCCAGCCGACGCGGAAAAATCCAGTTGGCGCCTGCCAATCTCCACTGGTGCTCCGACGAGATGCTGGGTCTGTTGTCCGACCTATCACGAAAATACACCGTACCCCTGCACATGCACCTGCTGGAGACGGCGTATCAGAAGGAATATGCCCGCCGGCGCGGCGGTGGTACCGCCGTCGAATACATCAATCGTTTCGGCCTCCTTGGCCCGCATATGACGCTTGGCCATGGCGTGTGGCTGAACGAGGCGGACATCGACCGCCTGGCGGAAACCGGCACCTGCGTCTGCCACAACTGCTCGTCCAACTTCCGCCTGCGCTCGGGCGTCGCGGCACTGAACGTGCTGGAAGCGAAAGGCATCAACACTGCTATCGGCCTCGACGAGGCCGGGATCAACGACGATCGTGACATGCTGCAGGAGATGCGGATGGTGCTCCGCGCCCACCGCGTGCCAGGCATGGACGACAGTGTGCCGACGGCGGCGCAGGTGTTCCGCATGGCGACGTCCGGCGGGGCCAGGACGACCGCTTTCGGCGATACGATCGGCGTAATCGCGGTGGGCAAGGCGGCCGATATGGTGGCGATCGACTGGCGGCAGGTCAGCTATCCGTATCTGGACCACGAGTTCCCGCTGCTGGACGCCGTCCTGCTGCGTGCGAAGATGCAAGGTGTGCGCCGTGTGATCTGCGACGGCGTGGTCATCTACGAGGACGGCCGCTTCACCTGCGTCGACCAGGCCGCCTCACTCCAGGCGCTGCACGAGGACCTGCAGCGGGCGCTCACGGACGATGAGGTGGAACGCCGCGGCCTGTCGAAGTCGCTGTTACCGCATGTGAAGTCATTCTATGCGAATTACTTCGACCCGGAGGCGCATCGGCCGTTCTACCGGCCGAGTTCTCAGGTCTGAACCGGCGCCAGTCGATCTGCCGTCCCAGCCGCTTACACGCGGCAAGATGGTTTGCCGCGTGATGCCGACAGACGCGGGATTGGGTGGACGTCATTGTATTCGAGTTAGTTGGAGACGCCTTGCGTTGTGGAGAGTGATGCCGTTTGCAGCAGTGATCGCAGTTCTTCGCCGTTGCTCACGCCGGCCAGAACGATTTCGTCGAGGCCGGCTGCAGCGTAGGTTTGCAGAGCTGCAAGTACTTGCTCCGGGGTGCCGCTGGCCGTGTGATTCTGCAGCACCTGATCATGGACCAACCGGTTCACCGTCAGCCAGTCCTCAGCAGCGAAAGCACGCGCCAGCGCAGCCTGGTCCAATGGCGTCCCGGCCAACGCCAGGTTGCGGGCATGGTGCCGACCCCGCAGCACGAAGGCCAGGCTTCGGCGCTGGCGGTCCTGTGCCGAGCGGCCATCCTCCGCGACAGCGGCAAACACCAAAGCAGCCTTGTGCACACGCCGCATGCTCTTCGCTTCTCCGGCGGCAACCCGTCCCAGTGCCCACGCGATGAACGCTGGCGAGGTCGCGGCGCTGATCAGTACGCCGTCCGCCTCGGCCCCGGCAAGTTCGAGCATCTTTGGTCCCGACGCGGCGACCATGATGGGAATGTCGCGCCTACCCGACGACAGCCGGCGCCCCTCGGCGCGATAGCGCTCGCCATTCCAGCGAACGACCTCCCCGCTCAGCAATGCCCGCGCAATGGCAATACCTTCACTGATTGCTTGCAATGGCTTGCTGGTATCCATGCGGATCGCCGCAAGATCGCGCGGCGCACCGACACCGAAACAAAGGATGACCCGTCCAGGATACCATTCATCCAACGCCGCCGCTGCCATCGTGATGTGAACGGGATGCATCACAAAAGGGCTCATCGCCATCAAGCCCGCAACCAGACGTGGCGTATTCGCCAGAACCAGCGCCGCACTTACGATTGGCTCGCGCTGGAACAAATGCGACGCCACCCACAGTGTGCCGACGCCGGCTTCGTCCGCCACCTGCGCCAGATTGCGCAGCATATCCGGTCGCTGGTCGCCGTTGATTGAAACACCAAACCGCATTCCAAGGATCCTATGCAACGATCCTAGGCATCACCTCTTCAGCGAACAACTGCATCTGGTCAAGCAATTCGGCCACATCATTGGCGGCAAAATACAGTCCCAGAAAGTGTGTGACTCCAGCTTCCTTCAGCCGCGTGGCGCGTTCGACCGTCTGGTCGACGCTGCCGATGAGATTGACGTCCTCCATCGGCAGCTTCGCCTGGTCCTTCAGCGTCGATTTGCGCAACGAAACGAGATGCTTGTGCATCTGGCTTTGCTTGAATCGGGCAGTCGCCGCTTCGGCGGTCTTGCCCAGATGCACGACGAACTGCGGCGCCACTGCAACGGCGGCCGGATCACGGCCGGCCGTCCTGGTTTCCGCGTGCAGCCTATCTACCAGTGGGCGCAAATGCTCGGGCGGCATCGCGGCGGGAATCCAACCGTCGGCACCGCGTGCCACCCGTGCAATATGGTTAGGACTGTTGCCACCGTAATAAATCGGCAACCGTGCCTGCAAAGGCTTGGGCGAACACTCGACATTGCGGAATTTGTAGTAATTGCCGGCAAAGCTCGCCTCACGCCGGCTGAACAACAGGCGCAGCGCAGCCACGCCTTCTTCCATCATGTCGCCTCGATGCACACCGCCGTCGGGCCACACGGCCTCGAACTCCTCGCGGTACGCACCCACACCGACGCCGATTTCCAGCCGTCCATTGCTCAAATTATCGAGGGTCGCGATCTGCTTCGCCGTGACCACGATGTCCCGCCGCATTGGCAGCACCAGGATACCAGTGCCGAATCGCAAGGTGGTGGTCGCGGCCGCAAGCCATGCATAGGTGATCAGCGGCTCCCAGAAGCGCGGCGACGTGGGGAATTCCGTCCGCACGTAGTTTTGCGTGGTCATGTGGTCGTTGCCCCAGACCGAATGATAACCCAAGCTCTCGGCGTGCCGGGCAATGCGCAGCAGGTTCGCTGGATCAGAAAATGGAATCGGGTAGGTCAGGCCTTCCATGGCGGTCGGCAGCCCAGCGCTGACGAGAACCTTTGTCATGGATTCCTTCCAATCGCGGCAGGCAGTGTTATCTTGCTTGCGTCATGATCGGGCATGCCATGAAGGTCGGCTCGTCGACAACAGGCCAGCGCCTCGATCTGCCGAGCATTCCACTGCCAGCCTCAACGCAGCAAGCTCCGAGCTTATTCCGCTGCCGCCGCCAAACCGGGATGCAACGCCTGGCCCATCTCTTGTGTGTAAGCATCAAGCCATGACTGACCCGCCGGCACGACCAACTCGCCGGATCGTACGTGGCTGGTCATCCCTGGATCGTCAACGCCTGGCGGGATGGTGCCGTGATCGCGTAGAGACCGGGCGGCATCAAGCAAACGGCGGCGCGTTATGGTGATCATCCGATCACTCGGTGCAAGATGCTCGAGGGTGCGGTCGGTAATTGCGTCCATGCTTTCGGTCATGGCGGCGTCCTGCTGGAACACGCCCTGGATTCCTGTGTAGCTCGACGTTCTTTGGGCTGCCCGATCGATCAGGTAATCGTTGTCCCGGCTGGATACGGGGCGCCAGCGTCCGAACCAATCTGTGGTGTTGGGCAGCGCAGGAATGGTGCGATCGAGATCGGGAAGCCGCTGACCAGTCCGCGATGCGTTCAGAACTGGCGTTCGCCGCTTCCAACTGAGGAAATATGACATCGTATGGGTGTCATCCAGCGGCACCCACGCCTGGGCGATGATGTTGTCGCGCAGCGGGCCGTTCGGGAACAATGTCCAGAATGGCAGCACAAAATGGGCGAAGCGGTGATAGGTATAGCCAGGTTGGGCCGGGCGATAGGCGTCGTACATCGTGCCCCACTCGGTTGTGCTGACCTGGTACTCCGGGGCACGATTGATCAACTGGAAACGGTCCATATGGTTTGGATCGATGTCGTCGGCCTCGATCTTTCCCGTGTGCAGAAAGCTGAAATGCGAGGTGTCGATATCGCCTTCCAATGCCTGCAGCCAGTTACATTCGCGCTGTCGACAGAGCAGGTCGGTTTCATCAGGGGGACAGAGCATTACCTCCAGCGCTGGCAGTGGCGGTGCTACCTCGCGCTCACCCATATAGACGTAAACCAGCCCGCCGCGTTCAACTGCCTTGTAGGCCTTCGCCCTGACCTTCTGTCGGAAGTCCTGCGCCGGCGTGAGATTCGGCATGTCGACGCAGTTTCCCGCCGCGTCGAATTTCCAGCCATGATAGACACAGCGCAGCCCACCACCCTCGTTGCGTCCAAAGAACAGAGACGCGCCGCGGTGTGGACAGCGGTGATCCAGGACGCCGATGCGGCCTTCGGTGTCGCGGAATGCGATCATCCGCTCACCAAGCAGCATGAGGCGCAGGGGGTCGCGGTCGGCCACAAGTTCGGATGACAGGCACGCCGGCAGCCAGTACTGCCGCATCAGCATGCCCATGGCAGTACCGGGTCCGACGCGTGTCAGCAATTCGTTTTCGCTTTGCGTGGTCATTCCAGGCCCTCCGATTGGGTTGCGGATTCCATCTCGGCGCGGAGATCCCGTGCAAGTGCCACGCCAGCCGTGGCCGGGGACGCTATTCTGCTGCCGCGGGAGGTTTCTCCGCCGAGGCCGCCACCGCCCGGCGAGAGAATGACGATGCGGTCACCCGTCGGCACGTCGTACCTGCCTTTGCCGGGAAGCGTCCGGCGCGAAGGACGGCCGCCACAGCCCGCCGTGCCAGCGCGAAGAGGCTGGACGTGACGCGCGAGTTTCGCGCGCCAGCGGACCGTACCTAACCCGATCTGCGCAACGGCTAAGGGGGAATTTTTGGTGGCGGAGGCGCACGCAATGCTGGCGGCATGCCCGCCTGGCGCGGTGCCAAGCCGCTGTGCGCACTGTCGCGGGGCACGTACTGGTTCCGGGTGATGCGCTCTGCCCTGGGCGCACGACGCCGTGATTTCTCGGTCGTGCGCGACGAGGGGATTGGCGCGGCACCTTGGCTAGAAATGGGGCTGGGCCGTATGCTGGTCGAGGCTGGTATTGATCCGGAGCGCGACGCGGTCGACATCGCGCTGATTCCCGGCACGCTGAGGTTGCCGGTGAACATCGGTGTCACCGCGGCTGAAGCGCTGACGGACGACCGCACCGACGGTCTCTCGGCAAACGGAATAGGCGCAGAACTTGCGGTACGCCATGGCGTCGGCGCCATGCTGGCCGACCTGCGGCGTCGTGATGGGCCGTGTCACGGAGGAGAAGCATTGGCGCCGGGGGGGTCTGACCCGATGGAGGAACGGTCGCGCAGACCGTGGCGCAATCGTTTCGTGTCAAGCGGTATCGCCAATTTGCGCTGACCAAGCCCTCCGCCGACTGACGCTCGATCAAGCGTCACGAACTGCCACATCTCCCAACGCGCCCGAACCAGCTTGGCTCTTCGTAGAGCTCCTTGCTTTTGGAAGCCGTCCGGTCATGCCCGCGACCAACGCGTGGCGGTGAAGAATGACTCTGGATGCCGCTGGTTCAGGCTGATCCGCGTGCGTCGGCACCACGCTGCGATCGCGTCCACGGCAACGGGCAGTGCAGTAGCGATGGCCTCATCGCGAGACTATGCACGATGTCAATCACCAATTTCAACGCCCAATTCCGTCAAGCATTGCCTCAAGAATCAGCAAGTGCCCACCGTTCTGCCTCATCGCACAGCGGTTCGAGATGAGTGGCCACCGGCCTGGTTTGCGGCCCCGGCGAGGCAAACGTCGGACCGAGCGCGATCAGTCGGATCCATCCGAGCCAATGTCTTCAATCCAAGACGAGGCAGCACTCGCAACGCTACGTTCTTTGCCATCCCCTATGTCTTCCGTCCCGGCTGCAGAGCCAGATGGGATGCGATCCCCTTGGCACGGGCGTTGCTTGTTTCATCGGCAATTCTGTGGCGCAGCAGGATGCCATGGCGTCCGCGGCAGCACGCGGTTCGTGTCGTTAACGATAGATCGGCGCCCATGTGGTGTCGGAAGCGTGCGACCGGTCGGGAAGAAGCGTCGATCGGGACTGGTACCGCCGTCGGCTGACCGTGTCGGCCGAATCGGCGTCGCGCGCGAAGGAGAACCAACGCCATGGTGAGCATCACACGCCGGTTGCTGCTGGGTGCGGGGTCGTCAGGCCTGACCGGATTGGCGCTCGCAGCACCGCGCCGGGCACGGGCAGCGTCGCAGGAAATCGTTATCGGCGCGGTCTATCCGCTCAGCGGCGCCGCCTCTGCCATTGGCCACGATGCGCAGATGGCCCTGCAAACCGAGGCTGAGATCATCAACGGGCACTACAACATACCCATGTTGCTCGGCCACGGCGGTGGCCTGCCAGGCCTGGGCGGTGCCAAGCTCAAGTTAATCTTTGGCGACAGCCAGAACAACCCGCAGATTGCGCAAAGTGAAGCACAGCGGTTGATCACCCAGGAGCACGTGATTGCGATCATCGGCAGCTACACCAGTGCCACCGCGGTGACGATCAGCCAAGTCTGCAATCGCTATCAGCTACCTTACATCTCAGCGGAGAATTCTGCGCCTACGCTGAATCGGCAGGGGCTGGAATGGTTCTTCCGTCCCTCGCCAACAGACGTCGACTTTTCCCAGGCGATGTTCGATTTCTTTACCGCGATCGGTAAGCGGACCGGACACCCGGTACGCAGCGTCGCAATCATCCACGAGAACTCGGTGTTCGGCACCGACAGCTCCCGTGTGCAGGTGAAGCTGGCTCAACAAGCCGGCATCAAAGTGGCGGCCAACATCTCGTACCAGGCGAGCACGCCCTCGTTGCAGGTCGAAGTCGAGCGGTTGCGCGCAGCGGATGCCGACGTGGTGATGCCGACCTCCTACACGAACGATGCTATCCTGATGATGCGTACCATGCACGACGTCGGCTACAAGCCGAAGGCGATCATGGCGCAAGACGCGGGCTTCATCGACCCGGCCTTCCTGAAGGCGGTCGGGCCGCTGGCGGAAGGGTTGATGACCCGCTCCAGCTTCGCACTCGACGCGGTGAAGCTTCGACCCGCGATCCCGGACGTGAACGCGCTCGTCAAGCCCGCTGACGACGGCAAGGACCTCAACGACATGACCTCGCGCGAAGTCACTGCGTTGCAGGTGTTGGCAGACGCGCTCAACCGAGCGAAGTCGACCGACAACATGGCATTGCGGACCGCGCTGCGCGCCACCGATATTCCGGGCAATCAGACGATCATGCCATGGCAGGGCATCAAGTTCGACAGTACAGGGCAGAATATTGGGGGCAAGCCAGTAATCCAACAGTTCCAGAGCGGCCAGTGGCGCACGATCTACCCATTCGAGCTCGCCACGAAAGCGGCGATTTGGAACGTCAGCGCGTGAGGGGGAAGGGGAGGGGCCGGGAGTCCCGATGACGGCCAGCCTGATTACACAGGTCGCGATCGGGGGCCTCTTGATGGGGTTGATCTACGCCCTCGTTGCTGCCGGTCTGTCGCTGATCTTCGGCTTGATGGACGTGGTGAATTTTGCGCACGGCCAATTGCTGATGCTTGCAATGTTCGCGGTCTACGAAATCCATCGGGCCACTGGCCTCGATCCGTTGATTCAGCTTCCCATCGTTGCAGCGTTACTGTTCCTGATCGGCGTGGCAATCTATCGTGGCCTGATAGCACGTGCGCTCGATGTGCGGTTCAACACCGGGATGGTACAGGTGTTCGTCACCTTTGGCCTGTCTGTGTTCTTGGTTGGCGCGGCGCAGCTCATCTTCGGCAGCAATTTCGAGAGCATCAACAACGTGCTGCTCAGCGGCAGCATCATCTCAGTTGGCCAGATCGTGATACCGCTGCCTCAGGTCGCAGCTGGCCTGATCTGCCTGCTGGCCTTCGCAACGCTGATGCTGATCTCGCGCACCGAGTTTGGGCGCGCGCTCGAAGCGACCCGGGAGGACCGCGACGCTGTCGCGCTGATCGGCATCGACCGCGACCGCATTTTCAGTGTGGGCTGGGGCATCGGCGCCGCGTTGGTGGGCATCGCGGGGGCGATGTTGGCCATGTTCTATTACATATCCCCCACCGTCGGCGACAATTTCGCTCTCATCGCATATGTCACGGTCGCGCTTGGCGGCTTTGGTTCTTTGATCGGCGCCTTAGTAGCGGGGTTGCTGATCGGCCTGGTCGAAGCGCTGACCGCGCTCTTCATGGACCCGTCGCTCAAGCAGGTCGGCATCTTCGCCATTTACGTGCTCGTGCTGATGCTGCGGCCGCGCGGCCTGTTTGGCCGGCTATGAAAAAAGTGGTGCGACCCACCGCCATTGCGCGGCGCCGCAGGCATGAGCTTGTGGTTGGCGCCGTGCTACTAACGGTGCTGGCACTGCTGCCGCTGCTGACCGAAAGCACCTATTATCGCGGTCTGATCGTGCTGAGCTTGCTATATGCCGGCCTGTCGCAGGGCTGGAACGTCCTGGGGGGCTATTGCGGCCAGATCTCGCTCGGCCACGCGCTGTATTTCGGTATCGGCGCCTATACGTCGACGGTTCTGTTTACACGGTTCGGTATCCCGCCGACGCTGGGCTTGTTCGTCGGTGCTGCGCTGGCCGCGCTGGCCGCGCTGCTAGTCGGCTGGCCCTGCTTCCGCCTCAGCGGGCATTATTACGCCATCGCGACGCTGGTGGTCGGGCTGATGGCGCTGCTGCTGGTGAACAATTGGGATTTCGTCAATGCCGCAATGGGCATCACCATCCCGTTCCACCGCGACTCCTGGGCGAACCTGGAATTCCGCATCCCGGTGCTGCCGTTCCACTACGTCATGCTCGCGTATGCTGCGCTGACGTGGGTCATCGCATGGGTGGTGGAAGGCTCCCGCTGGGGCTTCATTTGGCGCGCGGTGAAAGATGACGCAATCGCCGCGCGCAGCCTCGCGGTGCGGGTGTTCCCCAGTAAGATGGCGGCGGCGGCGATCAGTGGGGCGATCCTAGGCGCCGGCGGCGCGCTCTATGCGCAGTACATCGGGTTCATCGACCCCGACAGCGCACTCGGACTGCCACTGTCGGTGTTGATCGCACTGCCGGCGGTGGTGGGTGGTGTTGGCACGTTGTGGGGGCCGCTGCTCGGCGCCGCGGTGCTGATTCCGGCGCAGCAACTCTCGGCGGCTTGGCTTGGCAACGCAGGCAACGGGATCGATTTGATGTTCTATGGCGCGTTGATCATCGTCCTGGCCCTGGTGCGACCTCAGGGGCTGGTCAGCTTGTTCGGTCTACGCAGAAATGCGGGAAGCGAGGCGCTCGGCGATGCCTGAGCCGATTGTCGCTGTGCGTCGCGTGAGCAAGTCGTTCGGCCTTATCGCCGCCAATGTCGATGTGACGTTCGACGTCGTGCGCGGCGAAATCCTCGGCCTGATTGGCCCAAACGGCGCCGGCAAGAGCACTTTGTTCGCTTGTATCGCGGGTGCCGAAACACCCGACAAGGGGGAAATCCTACTGGAGGGGCGGCGCATCTCGGGCCTCGGGGCGGTTGCCTGCACCCGTGCCGGCATCGGCCGCACCTTCCAGGTCGTGCGCAGCTTCGATTCCATGACAGTGCTGGAGAATGTGATGGTCGGCGCGTTTGCCCGCATCGCGCAAACGGGCCCCGCCATGGCGCGTGCCGTGGAGGTGATCGAGTTCTGCGGCCTTGGCCGCCGGGCCGACGTGTCCGCCCATTTGCTCACCCCGCCCGAAAAGCGTCGGCTGGAAGTGGCCCGCGCGCTGGCCACCCAGCCGCGGGTGCTGCTGCTGGATGAAATGCTGACCGGCCTGACACCGACCGAAGCGCAGGCGGGCATGCAGTTGGTGCGCGCGGTGCGCGACCGCGGCGTCACTATCATCATGGTAGAGCATGTGATGGAGGTGCTTCTGCCGCTTATCGACCGCGCAGTGGTCCTGCATCTTGGCCGAAACCTCGCGCAAGGCAGCCCGCGCGACGTGGTGCGCAACCCCGAAGTGATTCGCGCCTATCTCGGCGACCGCTATGTCGCCGCGTGACATCACCGTCGGCCAGCCGCTGCTCGAGCTGCGTGGTCTTACCGCGGCCTACCGCGGCCTGCGCGCGCTGCATGGCGTGGACCTCGACGTGGCACGCGGTGAGATCGTCGCAGTGTTCGGCGCCAATGGGGCGGGCAAGAGCACGCTGCTGCGTGCAGTTGCCGGACAGATGCCGATCGGCGGCAGCATCGTGTTCGACGGCACCTCATTGGCGCGCGTTCCCGCGTTCCGTATCAACCGCATGGGCGTCGTTCTCGTGCCGGAAGGCCGTCGCCTGTTCCCGCGCTTGTCGGTAGAGGATAATCTGCGGCTCGGCGCCTATGCTCGACGCGGCCCGGACCGGTTGCGGCCACTGGAGTTGGTGTTCTCCCTGTTTCCCCGCCTGAAGGAACGTTTGCCGCAGCGCGCCAATACGCTTTCGGGTGGCGAGCAACAGATGTTAGCGATCGGCCGCGCGCTGATGACTAATCCGCGCCTGTTGATGTTGGACGAGCCGAGCCAAGGCATCATGCCGCGCCTGGTCGACGATATCTTGGCCGCGGTCCTGCACATCCGTGCCGCAGGCGTCACCGTGCTAATTGTCGAGCAACGTTTGGACGAGACGTTGGAGATCGCCGACCGTGCTTATGTGCTGCAGACCGGCCGAGTGGTGATGCACGGTGATGCCCGGGAAATTGCTGCCGACGTGGAGGTCAGGCGCGCTTATCTTGGGATGTGATACCGGTCTGCGAAACCTTTGCACCGTGGCCAGCTGCCTGATCCGAATGTTCATCAGATCTCGAGCATCGATACAGACATTGTGCGCCCTGAGCATGCTTGGCTTCATGGCCAATTCTGCATGCCAGGCAACCTGAGAGGAAAGAAGCCCGGATGAGTAATACGGCTGAAAAAAATCGATGCTATCCTCGCGTTCTGCCGTGACGGTGCTCGCGGCAATAGCGGCATCAAGCCTGTGCGTAGCCGTTCCATTGATAAGTTCGCCGAGGCTGACCTCCTTAAGGCGGAACCTCGGATGCAGGTCAGTGGCGATCCGGCGCCAGAGCTCGATGCTGATTCCCCAACCACCCGCCATTATCCGACTTCATTGCGAACGGGGGCGCAATTTTAGCGCCGACCACCATGACATCGTTGGGTCCACCGACGGATCGCTGCGCGCCAGCCGATTGTGTCGCCAGAAAGCTGGCCAGGGCACCTATCAGGCAGGTGGCCTGCGCGAGGTGCCGCCAAAACCTCGTTGTCGTGATGCCAAAATCGACCGGACCGCTGAGTCAGAGACAGCAATGGGTTTCGATTGCCGATAATTGCGGACCGTCTCGCAAACTCCGGAATCTTGGGGCTGGCATTGCCGTTAATCCTGGATTTTCGCGTCGAACGTTGCGGCAGGGTCGGGCGCCGCGTTCTCTCATTCTGACAAGCCGCGTGCCGGCCGCGGTATCCCAAAACGCGGAACGGATGAAGGGGTTAAAGTCACACCGTGCCGCGTGCTGTCGCGCTCGGAATTCCGGATATTGCGGCAATATCCGGAATCAAACGCCGGGGAATTCTCGCCTTAATGGCAGCACGTGGGGAAAACCGGGCCTTTTCCGCTCATTTTCGGCAACACGACACCCGGTGCGGGCTGGAGATCAAACCTCGTGGCGCCGGTCTGGTGATCGGCGACCGCGGCAAGACGCGATTGCACGCAAAGGCGAGCGACGTGGACCGGCTTCTGTCGATGCGGTCGCTTATCGCGGCGCTGCCCGTACCGGTTGCCGGGAGAGCAGGCACGCCAGCAAAGCAGGGACGTCGTCTATGACCCCGGTACGCCCAAGCGTTCCGGCGCGCTGTCTGCGGCCTTCCGAACGGAGCGGGATCGTGCGCTACAGGAGCGGGTCGCGGCCCTGACCGCCCTGAACGTGAAGCAGCGCGCCTACGCGCAGCGGCTGCGGGCCTGGTATCGCGAGCGGTTCCGGCAGGAGCGCACGTGCGGGCCGGCCGGCGCCTTGCGACGCGATGCCTCGCAGCATCTGCGTGCGAAGCAGCGGGAAGACCGCACCACGCGCATCCGTCGCGAGGCGAACGAGCGCCATGAAGTGCGCGAGCGACACGCGGTCCCGACATGGCAGCGCTGGTTGGAGGCGGAGGCGGTGCGCGGCAACGAAGCAGCACTGGCAGCGCTGCGCAACCGTGCGCGGCGACGCGAGCTGGTTGCGGCGCAGCTCCTCGAAGCCGAAGGTGCCGCCGAAGCCCGGCACGTGATCCGTTGCCATCTCCGTCCAGCGATCCGGTGCGACGGGCGGGTGATTTATCAACTCAGCGATGGCGGCGCCGTGTCGGACGAGGCGCGCGTGGTGCGCATCGGTCACCTCACCGACGGCGCGGCGTTTCTCGCGCTGTCCTTGGCGTCCGAGAGATTCGGGCCGCGCCCGCTTGTTGTGATGGGCACGGACCAGTTCCGTACAAGGGTCGCAATGCTCGCCGGGCAAAAGCAAGTCGCCGTCACCTTCGCCGACCCGAAGCTTGAGGCACCGCGTGTTGTCGCTGCCTTCCAGCTCGGGGCCGATCGCGACACCGACCGAGGCCTTGGGAGATGAGTCGACGGGTGATAATCGCAATCGGTGTCAAAGACGAGAATGATCGTCGAACGGGTCGATGAGTGGGACACCCAGCCCAGCAAAGTGTCGTACGTTCCGGGTAAGGATCACAAGGGTGTTCGCCGCGGCAATTGCCGCGACAGCAACATCAGCAAATCCAGGATATCGGCCAGCCGCGACCGCCGCGTCGGCTATCTGGCCGGCCCGCCGCGCCGCGACGGTGTCCAATGGCAAAGCGCGTGAGCCATAGACCAGTACCAGTTCGTCGAGCCATCGCGTGAGCGCGTCGGACCGGGCGCGACTACGCTGCCGGCGCAGCTTGCAGATACCCTGTTCGATCTCCGCAATCGCAACCGTGGGAAGAAATATCTCGGATGCCTTAGCGCGTAGCCAGTCGGCAACGGCTTGTGGGACGGCCGGCTTTCCTGGGGCAAGGGCCGAGATGACGCTTGTATCAACCAAATATCCGGCCATCAGAGATCGGCCGGTCGAAGCGGAGTTCTATCGCGTTCCACGTCGATGGCGGTAGGTATGGACAATAGGAAATCAGCCAGGCTCGGCCGATCTGCCGCGCTCAGTCGCGTTCCCAGATCGACGGGAACGAGCATCGCGGCCGGATGACCATGCCGCGTGATGACCGTCGCCTCGCCGCTCTCCGCCGCATCCACGAGCGCGGAGAGCGAGGCCTTGGCTTCACGGAGTTGAACGGTTTTCATGGCGACCCTACTCGTGACTACATGTGGTCACACATATAGGCTGCCGGCCCTGCCACCGCAACTCCGCGCGGGCAGCCTGCGCGCTGGCAACCGAGTTGGCCACACCTGATGGCGAAACGAGCAAGCGCCCCCGCAGCCTGCCCAGACAGTGTCGCGCTGCTTGAAAGGAATTGATCACGCAGTACGTCGGATTCTGCTTTACATAGTAGAAGTTGTATCGTCCGAGTCGGCCTGATACATTGTTAGCTATAGTGTATCAAGTTGGTCCCTCCCCTCCCGACCGCAGGGCCCGGAAGCCGGCGTTAATGGCTAATTCTGTTTGGACGCAATGACGAAGGACTCCGGGCGTGGATCGATCCAATTCCCGGCGTTCTCTTCCGCCTCGGCCCGCATTAGACGCAAACCGTCCTCACGTTCCTGCCCAGGAATGAACGAGTATCGTCCATCAAATTCGAGGAGTAGCGTGCGCTCCTGGTCGGCAAGGTTAAGCTTTCTGTTGCGGAAAATCCGACGTCGCTCGGTGATAACAAAGCCCGCGTCTTGCAGCCAACCCTCGATTTTCGTAAGGGGCGGCATGCGATCTGTATCTGTGGCCGACATTGACGGGAAGAACCGATACGGCACGCGCGCTGCTACATCCTCCGAGGCGACCGTCCGAACAACTGCACGTCCAGCGACGGCAAGCGAACGGAATGCTTCAAAGGCCGCAAGTCGAGGGTTTGCAAGCTGATGTAGCACAAGAGACAGCAGGGCACGGTCAAAGGACGCATCGGCGACCGGCAGTGACTCTGCGCTCCCGACCTTCCACGTCACCGCACCGCGCTGAGGTTCCGGGGCGTTGCGCGCAAACTCGATGAATCTATCAGAGATATCGACCCCGGTGACCGCCGCCGATGCCATATCGGCAATCGCGCGCGTGAAGCCACCAGTTCCACAGCCGATGTCGAGAACCCGATGTCCGGCTTCGATGTCGGCGCAGTCGATAAAAATCGGCACCAAAAAGGCGACATTCTCGTCCGAGAACCGCGCATTGAAATGCTCGGTCGGGAGCTGGGCTGAACTGCAAGCCACCGGGTCACGCATTGGAAAAACGTAGCAACCCAGAGGCTCCGCGGCTAGCCGCGTGGAGGCGGGCGGCTCGGCACGATACACTATACTTAATAGTGTAGCCCGCTGACTTGGAGAGATCGATCGACACCTGCATCGGTCTCATTGTAAACTAAGCCACCTTTGCGATTGTTCAGGCCTGATGAAGGCGGTCCGGGAAGCGTGAGAAGTGACAGAAAGCAACGTGTCTCTGTGTGTAACTCACCGAAATCTAGACGGGCTTGGACGGGCGTACAGCCCGCCCGGAGAAGGCCCCTTTCCAGCGATCGTCCTTTTGCATGGCAGCGAGGGAGGTTTCGCTGGTTGGAGCCATAGCTCCGCGATCATGCTTGCCGTACACGGTTTCCTCGCCTATCCGCACGCCTACTCTCGGGACGGCAATGCCTGGCACGCCGGGGACATCATCAACGTCGCACTTGATGAGACCGCGGACGCGCTGGCCCGATTACGCGGTTTGCCATTCGTCAGCGGGGTCGGTCTCTATGGAGAATCTCGCGGCGGCGAGCACGCCTTGTTGCTAGCTGCGCTAATGAGCATGGATGGGCATCTTGGCCTGGCCGATGCCGTCGCAACGCATGCCGCAGCGGACGTCGTGCATGGGCCATTTCGTGCCAACGACTTTCGCTCGGAATGTCGAACCCGAGCAATGGGACCTACATCCGGAGCTGGC
>JASHQG010000054.1 GCA_030037665.1 Acetobacteraceae bacterium | reverse complement strand
TGCGGTGTTCGCTGGTGCGTTCGAACAAGCCATCGGCGGCGGGGGCGACGGGGAACGATTGTCCATAGTGGTGCGCGTCGATGAAGCTCCGTGCGGTGCGATGAACGATTGGTTCGACCGTTAAGCGGCGAGGGTCGAAACACTCGCGGAGAGACCGCCAGGTGTACCGCCGGGGGGTCAAGCGGATGGCGGGCATGTCAGGTCGAGGAACATGTCATTTCCCGTTTTAACGTCGCGTGGTTTCGGGATAGAAGCCAAAGAGCGTCGGCGGTTGGTCGGGTCCTATTGCCAGCGAGCAAACCGCCCTGCCGCGCACCCGCCGTGGACGGGTTGCCAGGCCCTGATCCAGCGCAGCCGCCTCAGCCGGTCCCCACGCTACGGCCGAAACCCGCTCAGCAACCGCTGGAGTGGGTTGAACCGTGCCGTATCTCTGCAGGGTAGTGCCCGGCACCCTCACCAGCAACGGGTTGGCATCTCCGACAAACCAAGGCAGCGTCGTCATCTCCAGCCGTTGCCGCACCGGGGCGATCTGTGCGTCCGCATGGACGATCAGTGCAGCTTCAACGGTGGCCGGTATCGACGGGCCACCACGCGAGCGACGGCACCGAATATCGCGCGAGATGTTCCGTGCAGCGCGCGCTCGTGCATCAGCCGCAGGGAACGGTACATCAAGCCTGCGAAATAGCCCTCGATAAATACGCCACGGCCGGAGAGAAAGCCCATCAGCTGCCCGACGGTGCTCCAACGCCCCAGCGACACCAATGAACCAAAGTCCCGATACGTGTAGGGAACCAGCGGCGCCCCGCGCAGCCGGCGTTCGATCTGGCGCAGCATATGGGATGCCTGCTGGTGCGCGGCCTGCGCCCGAGGCGGTACCCGGGTGGACATATCTGGGCGCGGGCAGGCAGCGCAGTCGCCGATTGCGAAGATATCCGCATCGCGTGTCGTCTGCAGCGTCGGCTCGACGACGAGTTGGCCAGCGTGATTGACCTCCAGTCCGTCGAGGTTTCGCAGCACGGGCGGTCCCTTGATGCCAGCCGCCCATACCACCAGCTCCGAGTCCACGAAGCTGCCGTCAGCCAGCCGAAGCCCGTGCGCCGTCACCTCGACAACCCTGGCGCCAATGCGAACCTCGATACCACTTTCGATCAGCAGGCGGTGCGCGGCTTTCGCGATGCGCTCGGGCAGCGCTGATAGAATGCGGGGCGCGGCCTCGATCAGCACGATGTGAATGTCGCGGTCAGGGTCGATCCGATCGAGCCCGTAGGTGACCACCTCGCGCACAGTACGATCCAGCTCGGCGGCCAGTTCGCTACCGGTTGCACCCGCGCCGACGATCGCGACGTGAAGCTGGCCGGGTAGGATTGGGCCAGGCTGCGTCTGCGCGCGAAGGCATGCATTGACCAGCCGCCGATTGAACCGTGCTGCCTGCGCTGGCGTTTCCAGCGGCACGGCATATTCCGCGACGCCGGGCGTGCCGAAATCGCTGGTGACGCTGCCGATCGCGATCACCAGTGTGTCATAGCCGATGCCACCGGGTGGCGTGATCTCTCGCCCCTCATCGTCGGCAGTCGCAGCGAGATGCACCTGTTTCCTCGCACGATCGAGGCCGATCATCTCGCCGAAGCGATAGCGGAACCCGTGCCAATGCGCCTGGATGAGATAGTTCAGCTCATCCTGGCCAGGGTCGAGGCTGCCCGCCGCCACTTCATGCAGCAGGGGTTTCCACACGTGCGCGCGGGCACAGTCCACAAGTACGATCTCGACCCGCCCCCGCCGGCCGAGGCGATCGCCGAGGCGCGTGGCCAGCTCCAACCCTCCGGCACCACCGCCGATCACGACGATCCGATGGAGCCGCGGCGCATCGTGCGACTCTGGCGCTGGAGTCGACGCATTGTGCCGCGCTGGCTCGGTCATGGGGGTTTCCCCGGCGGTAGGAACCTCGAGTGGCGAAGTCACGGGCCTCACTCAGGATAGACTGGGAGGCATCGGACCACAGCCGCCGTATGGCGATGATGCGTCGAGTGCAACCGAACTGAGCAGGCCATGCTCGGCACAGCATTCGCGCGACATCCCTCAGCGACGGCTGCGCAGCGCATTAACCAACAGCGCGAAAGCCGGTGTGGGCTGGCGGCGGCTTGGGTAATAGAGGTGGTAGCCTGGATAGGGTGGGCACCATTCGCTCAGCACTCGGATAAGCCGCCCCTCGGCCAGGTGGGATTGCACGGCGTCCTCCGGCGCATAGGCCAGGCCGAAGCCCGCCACTGCGGCATCGATCATCGGCGTGGTGCCGTTAAACACGAGCTGCCCTTCGACCCGCACTCTGACCGCACGCCCTCCCCTCGCGAACTCCCACGCATAGAGGCCGCCATGCGTCGGCAGGCGCAGGTTGATGCAGGCGTGCGTTGTGAGGTCTTGCGGTGTCTTCGGCTTTGTCCGTTTGGCGAAATAGGACGGCGCACCGACAACCGCTGAACGCATGTCCGGCCCGATGCGCACGGCCACCATGTCCTTCGCGACCATCTCGCCGGTACGGACGCCCGCGTCATAGCGTTCAGTGACAATGTCGGTCAGGCCGTAGTCGATGACGATTTCCACTTTGATGTCTGGATAGCCGGGTAGCAGCTTCTCCAGCGCGGGCCAGAGTACAGCCCGGATCGCATGGTCGTGCGCGGTGATGCGGATCGTGCCGGACGGCTTGTCGCGTAGATCGCTCAGCGCGGCCATCTCTGCCTCGATCTCCTCGAGCCGTGGTCCGGCAGCCCGCAGCAGGCGTTCTCCCGCTTCCGTCGGCGCGACGCTGCGGGTGGAGCGCGTCAGCAGACGCAAGCCGAGCCGCTCCTCAAGTCCGCGGACGGTGTGACTCAAGGCCGATTGCGACACACCGAGCCGCGCCGCCGCGCGGGTGAAGCTGCGCTCCTTCGCGACCGCCAGGAAGGCGACAAGGTCATTGAGGTTTTCGCGCGGCATTCATGAACCTGATTCATGAGAGCATGCGGATAATAACACCTAATCGGATGGAAGCGGAGAGCTCATTTGCCTTCCCGGAACTCGCCCTATTCCGCCTGAGCCCAGGGCGGCGGGCGTCGAGAGGGAGATCAACCGTCATGGCGACATTCGATCCGGACACGTTGAGCGCATTGCGCGACGTGCAGCAGCCCAGGATCCGGACTGACAAGCACCCGCAGACCGCAGTGATTATTTGGGTGGTCGTCGAGAGTGGCGAGGTCTTCGTCCGTTCATGGCTCGGCGCCAAAGGCCGTTGGTACAAGGACCTCGCGGCAGGCGGCCACGCCACGCTGGAGTTCGCTGGCCGCCGGTTGTCGGTGCAAGCGGTGCCCGCAGGCGACGATGCGTCGATCGACCGGGCGAGCCGCGAAATCCTGCGGAAATATCGGCACAGCAGCCATGCCCAGGAAATGGTGCGTCCCGAAATCGTACCGACCACGCTGCGGCTCGAACCACGCTGATGCGTTGCACCCAGGGCTCGGTGCGGACAATCCACAGTTCAGATCCAACAAGAACGGAGGGGTCCAATCATGGAGATCAAGCGAAACGGCTCACAGCCATCCGGCAAGGGGCCGCCCGATTACTTTACCGGCTCAGTCCGCATTGATCCGCTGTTTCAGCCGCCTGCACCGGCGCGCGTGCGCGGCGCCAGTGTCACGTTCGAGCCGGGCGCACGCACGGCGTGGCACACCCACCCGCTGGGCCAGACTCTGATCGTCACCGCCGGCTGTGGCTGGGTGCAGCGTGAAGGCGGCCCGGTCGAGGAGATACGCCCGGGTGACGTGGTCTGGTTCTCGCCCGGCGAGAAGCACTGGCATGGCGCCACGCCGGCCACGAGCATGACCCATATCGCGCTTCAGGAAGCACTGGACGGCAAAGTCGTCGATTGGATGGAGCATGTGAGCGATGCGCAATACCGGCGCTCATGAGCGATACGGCAGCCTGTCGGGGAATTTTAACGGAGAATATCATGACACAAGCCATCGCTGACAAAGTCGTCATGATTACTGGCGCGAGCAGCGGATTGGGTGAGGCGACGACCATGGCGCTGCCCAAGCAAGATGCGCGCTTGGCACTCTGTGCACGACGTGCGGATCGTATTCAATCACTTGCCCATCAGCTGACGCACGCCGGTGGGAAGGCGATGGCCGTGGCGATGGATGTCACCGACCACGCGCAGCTCAAGCAGTTGGTGGATGTCACGGCACGGGAGTACGGTCGCATCGACGTCATGATCAACAACGCCGGGATAATGCCACAGGCGCTGCTCGAGCGTGTTCAGATCGGCCAATGAGATCGGATGATCGA
>JASHQG010000444.1 GCA_030037665.1 Acetobacteraceae bacterium | reverse complement strand
GGCGGCACGCTGATGCCGAGCGGGGTGGCGCCGGTCATCGTCGACGGCGATTTGACGGCGACGATCGCGACGCCGATCACCGGATCGGGCGGCATGGACAAGAACGGTCTCGGCACATTGACCCTATCGGGCGCCGACACCTACACCGGTCCGACCACCATCGACGAGGGCGCCGTCAACCTGACCGGCTCGCTGGTGTCGCCCGTCACCGTGAACGCGAGCGGAACCCTGCGCGGCAGCGGCACCATCACCGGGGCCGTGAGCATCAATGACATGGGCACGCTCGAGCCCGGCACGCCCAGGATGCCCGGCGCGCCCGGGGTGCCAAGCACGCTCAATGTCGGTCCGCTGACGCTCCAGAGCGGCTCGATCCTCTCCTATCTGCTCGGTACGCCCAACATGCCCGGCGGAGCGACCAACGATTTGACCAACGTCACCGGCGCGCTGACGGTCAACGGCGACACTCTGTTCGTGACCGATCCCACTTCCACCATTTTTTCACCGGGCACCTATCGGCTGATTGATTATTCGGGAGCGCTTGACGGCAGCGGCCAGATCGTCGTCGGAACGTTGCCTGACGGTACCACCGGCGTGATCAACACGGCGACCTCCGGCCAGGTCAATCTCATCGTCTCGGGAGCTCCGGCGCAATTCTGGGACGGGACTAACATGGCCGCCGACGGGATCGTCCACGGCGGCGACGGGACCTGGAACAACACCGCCACCAACTGGACCTCTGCGACCGGCCTGACCAACTCGGCCTGGCAGGGAATTTCGGCGATCTTCGCCGGCGCACCCGGCACCGTGACGGTTGCCGATCCGATCACCTATCAAAGCATGCAGTTCTCGACCGGCGGCTATCTGCTGACGGCGTCGGCAGGCGGCTCGCTGATGCCGAGCGGGGTGGCGCCGATCATCGTCGACGGCGATTTGACGGCGACGATCGCGACGCCGATCACCGGATCGGGCGGCATGGACAAGAACGGTCTCGGCACATTGGTCCTAACGGGCGATGACACCTATTCGGGTGGCACCACGATCAGCTTCGGCACGTTGCAGCTGGGCAATGGCGGCACCACAGGATCGATCGTCGGCGACGTCACCAACGATGGCACGCTGGCCTTCAATCGCTCCGATACCGTCAGTTTCGGCGGCGCCATCTCGGGCGACGGCGAACTCATGCAACTCGGCCCCGGAACGCTCGTCCTCACCGGCAACAGCACCTATACCGGCCCCACCAACATCGAGGGCGGCGCCCTGCAGGTCAACGGCTCCATTGCCGGCTCAAGCCTGACCACCGTGAACACTGGCACGATGCTGTTCGGCACCGGCACCGTGGGTAACGCTCAAGTCGACACCGGCGCCACATTTGCACCCGGTAATGGCACGCCTGGCACGTCGATGACGGTGGCCGGCAATCTCGCGTTCCAGCCCGGCACCACTTACGTGGTGTTTGTCAATTCGAGCACCTCCTCGTTCGCAAATGCCACCGGTACCGCCTCGCTGAGCGGCACGGTGAATGCCGCCTTTGCTCCCGGCAGCTCTGTTGCCAAACAATATTTGATCCTGCAGTCGGCAGGCCTCGGCAACACGATGTTTTCGGACCTCACCACCACCAACCTGCCCGCCGACTTCATCGCCAGCCTGAGCTATAGCACCGACGATGCGTTCCTGGACCTCACCGCCGCGCTCGGCAGCCCAACGCTGAACGTCAACCAGCAGAACGTCGCCACTGCCATCAACAATTTCTTCAACTACGACGGTCCGCTGCCGGCCGGCCTGGTCAACGTCTTCAATCTCACCGGTGCGAACCTCTCCAATGCGCTGAGCCAATTGAGCGGCGAGGCCTCAACCGGTGCCGAGCGCGCGGCCCTGCAACTGACCGACCAGTTCGTCGATGTCCTGCTCGATCCGTTCGTCAACGGCCGGGGCGACACGCCGGGGTTCTCCGGCGGCGGTGCGCTCGGCTTCGCGCCGGATGAGCCGGAGACTCTGCCGGCTGATGTCAGGTTGGCTTACGCCTCGCTCCTCCCCATGGCGCCGGCGACGCCGGCGGAGCATCCGCGCTGGAGCGCGTGGGGCTCAGCCTATGGCGGCAGTACCACCACCAGCGGCGACGCTGCCACCGGATCGACCAACACGACGGCCGGTACGTATGGTTTTGCCGCCGGCGTGGACTATCGCCTTCGGCCTGGCACAGTGGTCGGCTTTGCGCTCGCCGGCGGCGGCACCGGTTGGGGTCTGGCCAATGGGCTCGGCAGCGGCAGCAGCGACGCGCTGCAGGTCGGTGCCTTCGGCACGAGCTGGTTTGGCCCAGCCTATCTCGCCGGCGCACTGGCGTTTTCCAACAACTGGTTTACCACCAACCGAACGGCTTTGGGCGATCCGCTCACAGCGAACTTTGCCGGCCAGAGTTACGCCGCGCGGCTTGAAGGCGGCTACCGCGTGCCGGTGTCACCGACGTTTGCGATGACGCCCTACGGCGCGGTTCAGTTTCAGGATTTCCACACGCCAGGCTACAGCGAGAGTGATGCAACGGGCGCCGGCCTCGGGCTTGCCTATGATGCGATGAACGCCACCGATGTGCGCACCGAACTCGGCTCCCGCTTCGCGGCAACGACGCTGCTCGACGGTAAGCCACTCATTCTCTCCGGCCGCATCGCCTGGGCGCACGATACGGTCTCAACGCCGGCGATGAGCGCCGCCTTTGAATCCCTGCCGGGAGCGAGCTTTACCGTATCCGGCGCGCCGATCCCGCACGATACCGCCCTCGCCACCGTCGGCGCGCAGCTGTTCCTCGCCGCCAACTGGTCGCTGACCGTCAAGTTCGACGGCGCGTTCGCACCCCGATCGCAGACCTTCGGCGGCATTGCCACGCTGCGCTATACGTGGTGACCCACAGCCAACGACCCACCTCGAAGGCCAAACCGATGGCCCGTTGGAAAACGATCAGGATCAGAGTGTCTCGCGCACCCCCGGGACCGCTCCTCTGACCCCCGTGAGAACCTGCGGCGCAACAACGCAGATCCCGAGAACGTCAGCGAGCCAGCCAGGGCAACGGACCGTTGCTCTGGGGCGGCAGGCTGC
>JASHQG010000443.1 GCA_030037665.1 Acetobacteraceae bacterium | reverse complement strand
TCGATGAGATGGACTGCGTCGTGTTCTTCGACGACGTCAAAGTGCCGTGGGAACGTGTGTTCCTGCTGGGCGATGTCGAACGCCTGAACAACACCGCCCGCGCCACGCATTTTTCGGCTCATTCGGCGCATCAGGGCGCGGCCAAGAACCTCGCGAAGTGCGAGTTCGTGCTGGGGATTGCGCTCCTGATCACCGAGACACTGGGAAACAGTCACTTGCCGCATGTCGAAGACCGGCTCGGTGAGCTCATGCTGACGACGATCATGATGAAGGCCTGCATCCGTGCCGGCGAGGCGGATGCCAAACTCGATGAATGGGGCGTCATGTGCCCCGACATCCTGCCCATCGAGAGCACGCGCAATCTTTTCATGACCGCCTATCCGCGGATGATCGAGATCCTGCAGCTGCTCGGCTCGTCAAGTTTCATGATCACGCCGAGCGAGAAGGATCTGTCAGGGCCGCTCGCCGGGCACATCGAGCAATACCTCGCCACCGAAGGGTCGTCAGCGCGCGAGCGCATCCGCCTGTTCCGGCTCGCTTGGGACGTCGCTGGCTCCTCGTTCGGCAGCCGCCAGGTGCTGTATGAACGCTTCTTCGCCAGCGACCCGTTGACGCGGGCACGCATCCTGAACACGATGTTTCCCAAGGACGAGGTGAAGGAACGCGTGCGCGCGTTCCTGCGCCGTGACGATGAACTGGTTTAGTGCAACAGGAGGAACCGACAATGGGATTCCGGCCAAGCTACCTCGGGCACGTCAACCTGTATGTGCGCAATGCCGAGCGTTCCAAGACGTTCTACGAGGACGTGCTGGGACTGCACTGTTACCACTACCGTCCGGGCTGGGCGGCTTTCATGTCCGCCGACGAGGAGAAGTCGCACGAAGTGGCGCTGATGCAGATCGGCGACAATGCGCCGTTGCAGCAGAAGGGCCAGGTCGGGCTCAACCACGCCGCTTTCATGATGGCGAATCTCGACGACCTCAAGGAGTCGTACTGGCGGTTGAAGGAAAAGGGCGTGAAGATCGATCGCATCGTCGATCACGGCCTGTCGCTTGGCATCTATTTCCGTGATCCGGACGGCAACGGGCTGGAGGTGTCTTATGAGCTGCCGCGCGAGCAGTGGCCGCGCCAGGAGGAGGTTTTTGCCGCCGACGTCGTCGGTCTCGGCAAGTTCCCGGGACCGTGGGACGAGGAGATGAAGGCACAGAACACCAGTGCGGCGCAGTCCGCGGCTGTGCCCGCGTAGCGGCTCGGCTTGTCGTCAGGGGGAGAACGCAATGCCGCGCGAATATCCGCTACCGTCAGCCGATCCCGCGAGCCTCGGCTTTGCGCCGAAGCCGCTGGCTCACCTCGATGCACTCATCCGTCAGCACATCGAGGAAGGCCGTTATCCCGGCGCACAGATCGCACTGGCGCGTCATGGCAGGCTTGCGCTGTTTCGCACGTATGGCCATGCGAAAGAGGAGCCTGCCAGGCAGCCGGCGGCCAACGACACGCTGTTCCTGCTGTTCAGCCAGACCAAGGTGCTGACCAGCGCTGCCCTTTGGACCTTGGTGGAAGAGGGCAAGCTGTCTTTCATGGACAAGGTTGCCGACCACCTGCCCGCGTTCGCCGCCCGCGGCAAAGGCGACATCACGCTGGAACAGGTGATGACGCACCGGGGCGGTTTTCCCAACAACAACGTCACCAAGGCCACGTGGACTGACCACGCGCGCATGCGCGCGGAGGTCTGCGATTTTTCGCTCGACTGGACGCCGGGTACGAAGCTGCAATATCACGGCCAGGCGGCGCACCTCGTGCAGGCGATGGTGATCGAGGCCGTCAGTGATCAGGACTATCGCGACGTGATCCGCGAGCGCGTGATCGAGCCGCTCGGGCTCGGGGACGACATTTTCGTGGGCGTGCCGACAGAACAGCAGAACCGGTGCGCCGATACCTACGGGCCGGAGCCACGCGATAATTCGCCGGAATTCCGCGCGGCCGGGTTGCCGAGCGGCGGCGGTTTCGCCACGGCACGCGGCATCGCCGCGTTCTACCAGATGCTCGGCAACGGCGGTCGCCTCGGCGACGTGCGCCTGTTCTCGCCGCGGCTCCTCGCCTACGTGTCGCGCAGCCACACGGGCGAGATGCCGGACGCGCAGATGGACGGCATTCCCATGCATCGTGGGCTCGGTCCGCATGTGCGCGGCGAGAGCGACCGTATCCGCGGCCTGGGAACGATCGGCGCCCCCGCGACCTTCGGCCATGGCGGCGTCGGCTCCTCCTATTCCTGGGCCGACCCCACGAGCGGCGTGTCGTTCAGCTATCTGACGAATTACGTGTATCCTGACCCGTGGCACTCGGCGCGGTTGGACCGGGTGGCAAACCTGGTGCACGCCGCGATCGACTGATCGCCTCGCCAAGACTGGCGCGGCCGGGTAACCTGGCCGCGCTATGCCCTACGCCAGCAATGACGAGCTGCCGCTGTCGGTGTCTGATCATCTGCCGCCGCACGCGCAGGACATCTTCCGCGCCGCGTTCAACCGCACGTGGGACGAGTACGGCGGCGACGAGGAGAGGGCATTCCGTGTCGCGTGGAGCGCGGTGAAGCGGCTCTACCGAAAGCAGGGCGATCGGTGGGTGCCGATCAGGCGATAGCGTCAGTCGTTGCGCAGAGCGCGGCGACGAAGCTATGTCCCGTCCGAGAGTTGCGGCGTCCCGCATTCCTCGTCATGCGAGCCTGGGAGAGACGGCCAGATGTCCATGAGCACCGCCGCGGCCCGGCCGCGCGACTGGCCGCGGCTCGGCTTGCTCTGGTTGCTCGGCATAGACCTTCGTCTGACCATCCTCGCCGTCCCGCCGGTGCTGCCGCTGATTCACCGCGACCTCCATCTGGACGAAAAGATGGTCGCGGCCCTGACCGGACTGCCGCTCCTGTTATTCGGCATCGCCGCCGTCCCCGGCTCGCTCTTGATCGCGCGCATCGGCGCCCGACGGGCTGTGATCATCGCCCTCGTGACGGTGGCTGTCGCGTCCGCGCTGCGTGGCGCCGGACCCTCGGTCGGGATGTTGTTCGTGATGACGGCGATCATGGGCGCCGGGGTTGCGGTGATGCAGCCGGCCCTGCCAACGCTGGTCGGGCTGTGGTTTCCCGCGCGCATCTCGTTGGCGACCGGCCTCTATGCCAACGGCCTGCTGATTGGCGAGACGATCGCGGCCAGTGTCACGATCCCGCTGGTACTGCCGCTCCTCTCCGGCAGCTGGCAGGGCAGCTTCGTGTTCTGGAGCGTGCCTGTGCTTGCCAGCGCTTTGCTGGTTCTGTTGTTCACGCCGCACGCAGAGCCCGCCAGAGGACGTGGCCAGGTGATGTGGTGGCCGGACTGGCACCGTGCCCTCACGTGGCAGCTCGGTTGCATTCTCGGCGGCACGGGCACCATCTACTTCGGTGCCAACGCATTCCTGCCCGACTACCTGCATGCGATCGGCCGGCCTGAATGGCTCAATGCGGTTCTCGCTGCCCTGAACACCGGCCAGCTTCCCGCGTCGCTGGTTGTTATCGCGTTTGGCCGGCACTTCGTCCGCCGCCGCGTGCCGTTCGTCGCGATGGCGTTGCTCGCGCTGATCAGCCTGGCGAGCCTGTTGGCTCGATCCGGCCCGATCATCGTCGCTGCAGCCGGGATGATCGGTTTCGCCACGTCGTTCTGTCTGATTCTCGCTCTCGCCCTGCCGCCCCTGCTCACCGCATCCGATGACGTGCACAGGCTGGCCGCCGGCATGCTGGGCCTCGCCTACACGATCACCTGCGTCGTGCCTTACGTGGGCGGTGCCGTGTGGGACGCGCTCGGGGTGCCTGAGGCGGCGCTGCTGCCAGGCGTGGCCGGGGCGGTGATCATCACAAGCGTTGCCGCGACGCTCAAGCTGAACGACGCGGCATGGCAACCGTCACGGCAGGCCGGGCGCGAGCCGTGACGTGCCGGGTGCGTTGTCGCGTTCCTCGGCGACGTCACGGCCGGTTCGTTCATCCCACCTTCCGGAACTTGTGCAGCGACCGCAGATTGTCCGGCCGCGGCTGGTCGGGCCAGGTCTGCGGCCAGTTCGTCCACGACACTTCGCCGACATAGAGATCGCCACGCGAATCCACCGTCAGCCCGTGTGGTGCCAGGAACTCGGTCGGTCCCATACCTGGTCCGAGGCCGCCCAATCGCGCAATCCGCTTGCCGGTGTTGTCGACGATCGTGACACGCGGCCCGAGGTTCGGCACGTGCCGGCTCACCGGCTGCACCGCACCTAACTCGCCGATGTAGCAGATGGGACATTTTCCTGGCGGCATGAACAACCCGCACGGACGGTGCAGATTATTCCACTGCGTCTCGTAGCGCCCGTTGCCGTCGAAGACCTGGACGCGGTGGTTTTCCCGGTCGGCAACATAGACCCAGCCATCGGCGTCGCACGTGATGTTGTGCGCGATATTGAATTCGCCCGGATCGGTGCCCGGTGCTCCCCATGACAGCTGCAGCTTGCCGTTCGGCGAATATTTGTGGACACGCGAGTTACCGTATCCGTCCGACACGTAGATATCGCCCGCAGGCGACATCGCTGTGTGCGTGCAGCGATGGAACGGCTCGCCGCTCATATAGGGGGCGGGCTTTCCGGGAATCCCCAGCGTCAGCAGCACTTTCCCGTCCAGCGTGCACTGCCTGACGGTGTGGTCAGCGTCGTCAGTCAGCCAGATCGTGTCATCCGGCGCCATGAACACGCCGTGCGCGCGGGGGAACA
>JASHQG010000442.1 GCA_030037665.1 Acetobacteraceae bacterium | reverse complement strand
TTGGCCACGTGGGTTTTCAGCCAATGATAGGCCTGCAGCCATGCCCTGAAGGTCCGTCTCTTCCGGTCAGCCAGGATGGCCGAGCCGAAACCGCCAATGTTGGCTTCGATGCGCGGCAGCAGATCTGTCCGCGCCGCATCGAGGAGCAGTTCGGCGCGGGCGGCGTCGTGACCATCACGCGTGCCGATCATCTGAGGCGCAAAGCACTTGAGATCCTGCCGCCGCGATGGAGGCATCTGATCGTTGATCGCAATGGCATACCGACGAATCACGCGAGACACCGTGCCGGGATCGTCCGAATGGTCCTCCCCTGCAAGGAGCGCCACGAACGACATGATGCAAAGCTGCGCACGTTTTCGATCGCCGACGCCTTGAACCAGTTCGACTTGGCTATAGAGTCCCTCGAGCCTCGAATTGACTGTCATGATCGGCTCCTTCAGTACGAGGAGAGCAGCGGGAACCTGCCGCATTGCACCGGCGTGCGTGCTCCCGCGCGACCGGCTCGGCGCCGCAACCTGCTGCTTCCCGGCCTGACAACTCTGGCAGGTGCGACATCCTGAGGGTGAATCTGGAAGGCGCGCGCCAAGTCTTCGATTTGCCGCGGCGAGATGCACCGCGACTCCATCACGAGCCGGACGAAGTCTTCCAGAAGAGACGTTTGGAGGCGTGCGCGCTGCGCTTCCGTCCGATCAATCGGCATACCTACCATCCTGCTCGTAGCGCTATCGCGCCTGTGACTGGTAGGGGTCATCAGCCGAATCGGCGGTCTCCGGGGGTACCCCATCCCCAGTGGTATATTTAATAGCACCGACGCTTTGGGTCAACGGCGACGATGACGTTGTCGTTGTAAGGGAGTGCAACCGTCCGCTGCCATTCATGGCCGGCCGATCGCACCCGCGGGGTGGAAAGCTGCTGGGATGACAGGCCCCGTTTGTCACTTTCACAAACCAGCTGAACGTCACATCGGGGTTTCTTGCAAGCCGCTCGGCATGCCAGCTGGGTGAGAATCCGCTCGCGCTCCACGCGATGAGCTGCTCGCTGCAGACGCCTACGACCCCCTTGATGCGGCCCGATGTCATGCGGCTTACCCGCAGAAGCGTGAGGTCGCTGGGCGAAATACCGGCCATGCCTGGGTATCACCGGTTGGTTTGCCCTCATGCCAATTCGTCATGGTCCAGCATTCCTCCAGCAGGCGCCGCCACGTCAGCCCTGCCGATTGCCGTCCGGATCGGAACTGGCACCCATGATGCGCGAGATTTCTGTCTCTTCATGCACAGGGCTGGTCGGTGCGAAACTGCGGAACTGGTGCAGTACGTCGAGGTACACCTGGCGTTTGAAGGAGACGATCAGGTTCGGAAGTTCGGCGGGCGAAACCCAGCGCCAAGCGGAAAACTCAGGATGCTCGGTAGCGATGTTGATCTCAGCGTCGTCACCGAGGTAGCGCATCGCGAACCACTTCTGTTGTTGTCCGCGCCAGCGGCCCTTCCACGCCTTGCCAATCAGACTTGGTGGCAGCTCATAGCGTAGCCAGTTATTGCTTTCGGCCAGCACCTCGACGTGATCCGTTCCGATCTCTTCCCGCAGTTCACGCAAAGCGGCGGCGATCGGCTCTTCTCCCTCGTCGATGCCTCCTTGCGGCATCTGCCAGGCTTCATCCGGTGTTCTGGTCCTGCGCCCCACGAGCACGCGATCGTGGCGGTTCAGCAGCATGACGCCGACACAGGGCCGGAATTCGCGTGAACGCTCAGCCCCGATGTCGAGATTCCCATCCGGCGACTGCCCGCCCGTGTCGGCGTGCTGGTTCAGCAAACGTCGGTAGAGTTCACGAATTTGCGCCGGATCGACCTTATCAGCGCACATGATGAGCCGTATTAACGGATCAGCCAACAACTCGTCTAACGAAATTCCCGGATTTGTCCTGGTACTGTCGGTCATGCCCCACCGTCCTTTCCGAACGCTCGCGCGCTCGCAATTACGATAGGGGTCATCAGCCGAAACGGCGCTCTTCGGGGAACCCCATCCCCTGGCTCGAGTCAGCCTAGGCGCCTGCGCTAAGTGGGTCAATGACACGCAAAACGACAGATGAGCCCGCCTCGGCCGCTGGGGCACAAGCCAGCAGATTCGGCTGTGCACCGCGTGTACCGACGGTGGCGCAAACCGGGTCGCGTGGCCTTGCGGCGATCGAGACGCTCCGTGCCTGACATCTTCACCGAGATCCTGATCGCCAACGGCTTGCTTGTCGGCATGATGTACGCGGGCGGTGCTGGCCGGGAGCAAACATCGAGTTTGAATTGTCGCACCGGTCGGCTGCAACGAAAAATTGAGGGAATCGACTACTTCCGGTGCGCGGGAAATCCGCAATGTTGATCCTCATTCAGTAGCTAATCCGCCGATCAGTTGACCTTCATCCGCAACAAGGTGCCGGAAAATATTGCCAACCTTCAGCAATGGCATAAATGGCCAAATTGGCCGCTCGGGTGAACTCCGGTCGTGAATTCTTTGACGCCGGATCGTTGAACGGAACATCCGGTGCGGTACGCACGCGTCTGGCTGATGGCGACTTGCAATGCACCGGTCGCAACCAACCCAGGCGCATCAGCCGAGCTATGCCGCGCGCATCTTTGCGGTCGGTCTTCACCGGCATGCCTTGAACGCATTCTGCACGTGCCGCGTCTCCAAAAGCTCTATGGCGAACCCCGCCTCCCGAATGCCCGCGTATAGCCATTGCGACAGCGGACCCGCTTCAAGGCCGATCCGGCTCGGCCGGATCTCCAGTCCGGCAAACCAAGCGATCAATGCTTCCGGCTCGGCGCTGCGCGAACTGGCCCAGCTGGAGCCGGACAGGTGGGCCGAGCTAGCCGGAGGTGTGGCGCGTATCGTAATGGCGACGCAGGCACCGGAACCGAGCCGCCGGCGACGAAAGGAGCGCGTGAATCCGCCCCTTTTCATCGTGCCCGACCTTGGCGGCTGGCCGGACGACCCGGACGATGGGGCCGCCTGACCTCCGGTGTGGCAGCAGCCTGGCCCCACAGGAAGTCGCCGGAGAAGCCAATGTGTTCCCGGGTGAGGGGTGAAGCATGGGCAAGTAGCTCCGCTGGGACCGCATGACGTTGGCGGCGCAGATGGTCGATAGCATCGGTCAGGTAGGTCGAATTCCAATAGACGATAGCAGCGATCACCAGGTTCAGTCCCGACGCGCGAAACTCCTGCGCGTCGAGACCGTGGTCGTCGATGCGTCCCCGCTTAAAGGTGCAGCCCGCCTGGGTGAGCGCATGCCGCTGCTCACTCTTGTTCAAGCCTGCCTGGCACATTTGACGAAGGTGAGGCAATTCTAGCCAGGTGCAACTCTGCGCCTGTTGTTGCATCTTCCCGCACGCCTCCCCGGCGCCGTAGAAAAGCCGCACTAATGAAGCGCTCGGGGGAGCTGTATGCGACCGCCCCGTGACGTGGGTTATGCGCAGCCCGCCCGTCATCCTTGTGACTGCTCTGACGCTTGCTCGGGTCGGCAGTGCGCAATAGAACATTGCCCTCGAACCCGATTGCGATGTTTGCACATATCGCGACGGCACTGCAGAGCCCGCGCCGCCCAAACTGTCATACCGTCACCGATTTCCCACGACGGGAACGGATATCAACGCGGATACTGCAGTCTCGATTGTGGCGTAGAAGCGGCTCCGCCCTATCAACTCATGCGTGAGGCTATACGGCTCGCCGATCAGCTTTTTCGGCGCGCTGCGCCGCGGGTCGACGTCCAACGCATAAGGTCCAGCCGCATCCAATAAGCCCAGGACAATCGCCATGGCTTCGGAACCCGAATTCTGTTGCTCTCGGATGCTTCAATCGATCTCCATGCGATTTGCTGCCGGGCTCCTCGCAATCCCGCTCCTGGCCGGGCTTGGCGGCCTGGCGCAAGGGGCGCTGGCGGCGGGCGACTGGACCACGATGAACAAGGACTATTCCGCCCAGCGCTATGTCGACCTCGACCAAATCAACAAGGACAATGTCAGCGATCTCAAAGAGGTCTGCGAGGTCGGGCTCAATCAACCGGTCGTTTTCAATAGCGGCCTGCTCATGGTCGACCGAACGCTGTATGTCGCGACCAACCTCCAAACGGTCGCGATCGACGCCGCGACCTGCGCCGTGCGCTGGCGCGATCTTCTCACGCCCAGGCCATGGCCGATCGGCGCCGGAGCGCGTGGTCTCGGCTATGCGGACGGAAAAGTGTTCCGCGGAACCAATGACGGGCGCGTGATCGCCTTCGACGCTAAGACTGGCCACGTCCTCTGGGACGTGCAGAAGGCCGACACTTCAAAGCTCGAAATGTTTGTCTCGGCGCCGATCGCCTGGCAGGGCAAAGTCTTCATCGGCATCGCCTTCAGCGACGCCGGCATAGCCGGCAGGCTGCTCGCGCTCGACGCCAATTCGGGCAAGGAGCTGTGGCGGTTCCAGACGACCCTGGGCTTCAACGCCGGCGGCGGTTTCTGGGCAAGCTACTCGCTTGACCCGAAGACCGGCGAAGTGTTTGCCGGGGTCGCCAATCCGCACCCCGACTTCAACCGTGACGTCGCGCAGGGCGACGAAGCCCACACAGTATACACTAATTCGCTCATCTCGGTCGATACGGCGACCGGACGTCTGAACTGGCACTATCAGGCAGTCCCGCGTGATGAGCATGACTGGGACCTGGCGACGACCCCAACGCTCTACCGCACGCCCGCGGGCAAGGACATGGTCGCGATCGCCGGCAAGGATGGCTACGTCTACGGCCTCGAACGGGCGACGCATGTCCTCGCGTTCAAGGTTCCCGGAACGACTCTCGAAAACAACGACGTGC
>JASHQG010000441.1 GCA_030037665.1 Acetobacteraceae bacterium | reverse complement strand
CTGATATCGGCGGCTGACCTTGCAACGTGATGCCTCAGGATTCCGGGATCAACGGCAACAGGCGCCCGGAGATTCTGGGATCAACAAGACGGTCCGGAGTTATCAGCAATCGTGACTCATTGTCTTTCCCAAATTTAGTCCGGTCATCAATAGCAAGGCCACATCCATTCCATGTATCGGACCGGCCCCGATTTGCCGCCGGTCAGGGAAGTCGACGGCCCTACTCTTGCAGAAGATGGTTGCGGTCAGGCGAAGCGGAGCACCGGTGCGACCTGCGGCTGGATCGGCCGGCGGGTCAGGAAGAAGGTCGCGGCCGCGCCCAGCAGCGGCAACAGGCCGGCGACAATGAACGCTCGGTCGAAGCTGCCACTCAGGCTCACGATGTAGCCGGTGATGATCGGTGCCGACAGGCCGAACGTGTTGCCGCCCAGCACCGTGATGCTGGTCACCTTGCCGATGTCCGTCCTGCTGCGTACCAGGTCGGTGACCAGGGCGAAATTCAGCGCACTCGCCGTCAGTCCCATCGCCTGCGCGAAGGCCAGTACCACGACGATCAGCCACAGGTGGTTGATCGATGGCACCAGCAGCACGCTCGCCGCTCCGATCAGCAGCACGGCCAGCATGCTGCGCCGCTGGCCCGCATGCACCGCGTCGTGTGACAGCAGCCTGTCACTCAGCCGGCCCAGCAGGATGCTCGCCACCGCGGCAACAAAGAATGGAATGGCCGAGGTCATCCCGGCATTCAGCAGGTTCAGGCCCTTCGCCTGCTGCAGGTAGGTAGGCAGCCAGGTCAGCAGCATGTAGCCGCCGTAGACCATGCTCCCCTGGGTCAGGAACAGGCCCCAGACACTGGGCAGGCTCAGCAGGTAGGCCAGCGAGGACGCCGGCATATCGGGTTGCCGCGACGCCGCATGCCCGTCGCGATGCGTCAGGATGTGGTCGCGTTCCGCCGCATGCAGCCAGCCCACCCGTTCCGGCCTGTCGAACAGCAGGTACCAGGCCGCCAGCCATAGGAAGCCGGTGGCACCGGCAGCGAAGAAGCCAGCCCGCCAGCCCAGCCTCGACACCACCCAGGCGATCAGGAAGGACCCGAGGGCCGGGCCAAACGCCGAACCCGCACCGAAGATCGCATTGGCGATGCCGCGCTCCGAGGCGGGGAACCACTCGCGGATCACGCGGTTGCAGGCCGGCCAACTGGTCGATTCACCCATGCCCATGGCCAACCGCGTCCCCATCATGAACAGGAAGCTCGGCGCGAAACCGGTGAGGACCGTGGCGGTCGACCACAGACCGATGCCGAGGCCGTTCATGAGCTTGCCGCCGAACCGATCCACCAGCAGGCCAACCGGGATCAGGCAGATCACGTACGTCCACAGGAAGGACGACAGCAGATAGCCCAGTTCCACGTGGGAGAGGCCGAATTCGGCACTAACCGGCTTGGCGGCGATCGAGAGGGCAACGCGGTCGGCATAGTTGATGGTGGTCAGCGTGAACAGGAACACGCAGATCCAGGCCCGGCGACGGTTCACTCCGTTTCCCCCGTGTGTCAGGATTCTTCCCGACACGGTGGCGGCGGGGCGGATGGCTGTCAATCGCGCGGGCCTGCAGCCCACCCACGTTTAAACCTCGGCCAGTTGCGCCAGGCGGTTGCTTTCAGGCCGAACAGCGATCGCCGCCGGGTTCCATCACCAGGCGGGCCGTCTCGCCCTCGCGATGCCTCCAGCCGCCACCCACAAGCATGCCTCCGTCACCTCGATCCTGCGCCGGACGCACGGCAAGCAGGGGGAGGCCATACCAGAAGTGATGCTGGGCCCGCTCGCGTTCGTCGGTTGGCAGCATATCGAGCGCATGCTCTCTTACTTCGGCGCAACGTGGCTCAGCTGCGCCGATGGGCATTGCCGCTTCGTTCGCGTTCTGCAGAACGTGCATCACAGGAATTGCATCGCGCCCGGACGCCCAACCAGCTGGCGAACGGCGCCGTGGTCTATCGACGGCGACTCACCCTCACCGATCCTCAGACACGCAGCACGCCGCTCTCAGCGGCAGTGATGCGGCCGAAGATGTGCGGGGTGGGATCAACGCAGGCCGGGCGATGGAGGGCGACCGCAGGACCAAAGGTCAACGGCATAAGCACATCTGCAGGTACAACCGGCAGCATTTGAATGCGAGGCACGAGGCGACGCGACCATCCCGATCGTGGCGGCGAACGCACGGTTCGGAGGCTTGCCTGAATGAGATGGCTTCGTCGCTGCGGTCCTCGCAATGAGACGGGGCGTGCGGCGGCGGGCCGCCCCACCGCTCGGCCGGAAGTGGGAGCGCCTTGCAGAGCACCCCCGATGCCTGCAGGCTTCCCTCCGGCAGCACAGCCAACAGGGAGGGCGGGGTCATGGCAGAGCAACGGTCGTGGATCTATCTCGGGCTGGCGGGGGAAACCGGGCGCGGGCGGGTGGTGCAGTCCGGCCTCTATCGCATGGCGGACAACGGCAACGCATGGGAGGAACTGCATAGCGGCCTGCCCGAAGCGCCGGCGGTACGCGCTATTGCGTTGCATCCCCTGCATCCCGAGCAAGTCTATGCCGGCACCCAATCCGGCCCGTTTCGCAGCAACGATCACGGCGAGCACTGGGAAAAAATCAACATCCCCGACCACGGCTTACCGGTCTGGTCCTTTTTGTTCCATCCGGCCGATCCCGACGTCATGTTCGTCGGTTATGAGAACTGCGAAATCTATCGCAGCGATGACGGTGGCGAACGCTGGATCCGCCTGCCGGTCAGTGTGCGGTTTCCAGACATCACCACCGCGCCCGGCTCCAATCCCGCCAAGCGCGTACTGGCGCTGGATGCCAGCGTGAGCGATCCGGACTTATTGTACGCCGCGATCGAGGTCGGGGGTACGCTGCGCTCCACTGACGGCGGCGAGCATTGGGAAAACCTGAGCCACGGCCAGTACCTGAATGACGATGCGGTGGACATGCACAGCGTGCTGGCCAGCCGCTGGCGTCCCGACACCGTGTTCGGCATAGGCCGCGCCGGCATGTTCCAGAGCGTCGACGGCGGCGATCATTGGAAGCACGTGAAGCTGGACCCGCTGAACGCCAAGGGCCAGGTCTATTGCCGCGACATTCGCGAAGTGCCCGGCAATCCGCGCAAGATCTTTGTTGCCGCCGGTGCTAATTTCCAGAGCGACACCGGGATTCTGCTGTATAGCGGCGATGGCGGCGATAGCTGGGACCGCGTCGATATGGGCCTACAAGTACCGCACACCATGTTCGCGCTGGCCTTCGATGAACGCCGCCCGATGCTGATGTCCTGTGCAACCAACGGGGGCGAGATCTACAGCAGCCGCGACGGCGGCGAGAGCTGGACCGCGCATCCGCCGCCGCCCGGCGGCACGCAGATCTACGCGCTCGCACGCGGCTGAATCCGGTCCGGGTTGCAGGCGCTTGGATTTCCTGCTGTCACCGGACCAGCTGCGCCTGCAACAACGGTGCCTTTCGCTCGCCGAGGAATTCGCCGCGCGCGCGGCAGAGCATGATCGCGACGCGTCGCATCCGGTGGAAAATTACCACCGGCTGCGCGCGGAGGGATTTCTCGAACTGACGGTGCCGCGCGCATGGGGCGGCGCCGGTGCCAGCTTCCTGGATCACACCATCGCCTATGAAGCTCTGGGACAAGGCTGTCCGTCCACGGCTCTCGCGTTCAACATGCATGCCTCCGTGGTGATGCCGGTACTGTTGAGCCCGGATGTGCCGGCATCCGCCAAACAGCATGTTGCGGACCTGGTGGTAAGGCACCATCGGTTGATCGGCGGCAACTTTTCAGAGCCCGGCACGACGTCGTTGATCGGCGAACGTCCGCTTTCCGCGCGGGCGCGGAAGGTGGACGGCGGCTACAGCCTGTCCGGCCGCAAGATGTTCGCGTCAATGCTGC
>JASHQG010000440.1 GCA_030037665.1 Acetobacteraceae bacterium | reverse complement strand
CGATCCCTGCCAACTCCTTCGCCAGTCGCATCTCGACGTTGCCGCCGAGTTTAATGTCGGTGCCGCGGCCGGCCATATTGATGGCGATCGTCACTGCCCCCGGCGCGCCGGCCTGCGCCACGATTTCCGCCTCTTGTTCATGGAAGCGCGCATTCAGCACCGAGTGCTTCACGCGCTTCTTTTTCAGGACTTCGCTGACGATCTCGCTCTTCTCGATCGAGGTGGTGCCGACCAGCACTGGCTGGCCACGCTTGCGTGCGTCCTCGATCAGCGCCGCGACCGCGTCGTATTTCTCCTCGGCCGTGCGGTAGACCTCATCATCCTCGTCGACGCGGATGCACGGCACGTTGGTGGGAATCTCCACCACGTCCAGCTTATAGATCTCCGCGAATTCGTCGGCTTCGGTCATCGCCGTGCCGGTCATGCCACCGAGCTTGGGATAAAGGCGGAAATAGTTTTGGAAGGTGATCGACGCGAGCGTCTGGTTCTCCGCCTGGACAGTGACGTGCTCTTTCGCCTCCAGCGCCTGGTGCAACCCCTCGGAATAGCGCCGGCCGTGCATCATGCGGCCGGTGAACTCGTCGATGATGATAATCTCGTCTTGTCGAACGATGTAATCGACATCGCGCGCGAACAGGGTGTGGGCCCGCAGCGACTGTTGTACGTGATGAACGGCTGAGACGTTGAAGATGTCGTAAAGATTGCCTTCAGTCAGAACGCCCGCGGCGCGCAGCATCTCCTCGACGCGCTCGGATCCCATTTCGGTCAGCGAGACAGTACGGAACTTCTCGTCCTTTTCGTAGGTGTCTGTGTCCTTCACGAGCTCTGCCACGACGGCGTTCACGCGGCGATAGAGGTCGGAGCTGTCCTCGGCCGGACCGGAAATGATCAGCGGCGTGCGCGCCTCGTCGACCAGGATCGAGTCCACTTCGTCGACGATGCCGTAGAAGAACTCCCGCTGGACCATGTCCTCCAGTCGGTATTTCATGTTGTCGCGCAGGTAGTCGAAGCCGAACTCGTTGTTGGTGCCGTAGGTGATGTCGCAGGCGTACTGTGCCCGCCGCATGTCGTCATCAAGCCCGTGTACGATCACGCCGACCGTCATGCCGAGGAACTTGTAGATCTGTCCCATCCATTCGGCGTCGCGGCGGGCCAGGTAGTCGTTCACAGTCACGACGTGCACACCCTGACCGGCGAGCGCGTTCAAATAGACCGGCAGGGTCGCGACCAGCGTTTTGCCCTCGCCGGTCTTCATCTCGGAGATCTTGCCGTCGTGCAGCACCATGCCGCCGACGAGCTGAACGTCGAAGTGCCGCTGCCCCAGCGTCCGCTTGGCTGCCTCACGCACTGTCGCAAATGCTTCCGGCAGCAACTCATCCAGCGTGGCGCCGTCGGCCAGGCGTTCGCGGAACTCGACCGTCTTCGCTGCCAGCGCCTCATCCGACAGCGCCTCCATGGCCGGTTCCAGCGCGTTGATCTGCGGCACGCGGCGCTGATAGGCCTTCAGGGCGCGGTCGTTGGATGTGCCGAAAATGGCGCGGGCGATCGAAACGAGCATGCGAACCTTCCATGGCGGCGCGACCCGGCGCCGGCCGGGAGTCCGCCCGTGGCAGATAGGACCCCCGCCCCCCTCGGTCAACGACAGCGAGATGGCGGGTGAGATCTCTGTGCCCTCGGGAGGCGGAGGGCGGCGCCATAGACCCCTTCCGCATGGACCGTCCCTGATCGCGTTCCTTGACCGAGCGGCGTCCGAAACGCTGCCTCCTTTGTCTGCCCCACACCGGAATAACCGATCCGGCCGACGGCGTCCCTCTCGGAGACGACCGGAAGACATATCTCGAGCAGGCCGACACATGGCGCCGAAACGGTGCGGGTTGGCCCGCCGAACAGGGCCTCGCGTCCACGCGGCGCGCCGCCGTTTGGCTTGAGCGAAGAGTGTCTCCCGGTACGGGTCGAGGCATACATCGCCGCGCGGCTCGCGGCTTGGCTGCCTGGCGGCGCCGAGCAGAAAAAGTGACGACCTGTCGCCCACGGCCCACCGACTGGCCGGCGCAGAGACGTTGTCATCGAGCGCGGGCCGGCCGAGAGGCCGGCGGGGAACTCGCGATGACGTTCGGTTTAGCCGCGGCTATCCGGGATGCGACGCTGACTGTTTGGCGACGTGGGCTGCGTGCGGCGGTTTCAGAGTTGCCAGATAGGCGATCACGTCCCGCCGGCGCAGCGGGTCGGGCAAGTGGAACGGCATCTGCGCGCCGGCAATGAACGCCTGCGGATCGGCGAGCCATTTGTCGAGGGTCGCGGCATTCCAGACCGTGCCGGCACGCGTCAGCGCCGCGGAATATGGATAGCCGGGCACGGTGCCGGCCGTCCGGCCGACGACCCCCTCCAGCATCGGTCCGACCTTGTTGCGGTCCACAGCGTGGCACGCGCTGCAGGTCGTCGCGAATATCTCCCGCCCAGCGGCCGGATTGGGTGGCTCCTTGTCGAAGCGAGCCAGATTCTGCGCGCCTTCGGGATTTTTCGATTCAAAGAATGTGTACGACAGCGTGATGTTGTTGGTGTCCGTGAGGACTGGGTCCTTGGCCATGCGCGGATCGACGAAGAAATCGACCGGCATCTCCACTTTCTGGTGGGGTCCAAGGCGCTCCTCGGTGAAGCAGAAGCACTGGATTTTCTTGAAATAGAGGCCGACCTCGCTGGGTGCTACGTTGAATGTGGCGTGGCCCACGATCGGACGATCCGACGCGTTCTCGGCGGTGAAAAACACCAGCGTGTTCTGCCCGAGATGCACGTTGACGCTGCGCTGCACCGGCACAAAACGCCAGGGCAGGCCCGGCGCGACATTGGTGTTGAAAAAGACATTCACCACGCGCGCTGATTTCGTCGCATGATCCGCAGTGGCGCGCTGCGTGTAGCCGCCGGCACCAGTGACGGAGCAAAACAACCGGTAGAGCGTGACGGAATAGGAGACCAGCGTGGTCATCACGCCGACCGCAAGCAGCAGTCCTCCGACGGTGGCGTAGACGCGTACTCGGCGACGGCGGGCGGGATCGGCAGGCATGAGCGGCGCTCGTATAGGCCCGGCCGGCCGCGGGCGCAAACATGCCAAGTCGGGCCAAGTCTCCTGCCGCCAGCGCCTCGGTGCGCCAACCGCTTCACCGCTTCCTGGCCGGCCCAGCCGGTGCGGTGCCGGGGCGATGGGTCGAGGGTCACGTCGCGCAGCTTGGTCGATCCGGTCAGCCCGCCGGCCACGCCGTCCTCGGCCGGTTCCGCTTCCCGCTGGCCGCCGGTGCGAGGCAGGCAGACCCACGCAGGCCGGGCGATCAGAAAGACCGGCTGCGTCCCTCTCTCCTCTTGCGGAATGCCGGGCGCCGAAAGCCGGGGCCACGACGAAACACCACAGGCAATGCGGCCGCGTGCGGACGCCGGACACAAAGAGTGCGTGATCGTCCCGCATGGCAAATTTCTCACCAGCCTGTCGGCCGACCCGCCCTCAAGGAAAACGTCTCGGTTACGGGCCTTCAGTCGCCCATCGGAGACATTTCGACACCTTGTTGGACGTGCAGCGACGACGCAATCT
>JASHQG010000439.1 GCA_030037665.1 Acetobacteraceae bacterium | reverse complement strand
TACCCATGGTGCCGGCGAGGCCCAGCCGCGCAACAGCGACCAATCGAATGCTGTCGCGTTGCCACCTGGCCGGGTCGCATCCGGCGGCGGCTTCGCCTCCAGCACCAGCGCATCAGCGCCGCGGGCATCCTGCGGCAGGTCGGCGGCAGCGCCGATGCCGACCGCGCGCCAGATCGTCCGCCCGAAGCGAGCACGCAGCGTCGGAACGTCTGCGATGCCGTAGAGCTGCAGGATGTCGAGCGGCATCGTTTCCAACACACCGGCGATCGTCTCGGCGGTCGGGTCGACGAACAACCCGACACGCAACGGGCCACCGGGGCGTCGGGCCGAGAGCGCCGCCGCTGCCGCCGGCGTGACGAAGCGTGGCGAAGGCGGAAAGAAGGCGAATCCCAGCCAATCAGCGCCAGCGTCGACCGCAGCGTCGAACGCGTCCGGGCTGTTGATGCCGCAGATCTTGACCCGCACCGTCATGCCGCTTCGGCGTCGATCGCCGCGGCGGCGGCGGCCGGATCGGACGCGCCGGTGATCGGCCGCCCGACCACGATCCAGTCTGCTCCGGCGGCCATCGCCTGTGCAGGGGTCATGACGCGGGCCTGATCGTCCCTCGCCGCGCCGGCGGGACGGATGCCCGGTATCACCAGAGTTGGGCCCCTGCCGAGCGCCTGACGGAGCGTCGCCGTCTCCAACGGGCTGCAAACCACGCCGTCGGCGCCATTCGCCAGGGCAAGCCGCGCCAGCCGCAGCACCTGCATGGGTGGCGGGTCGTGCACGCCGATCGCCGCGAGTCCGGCCGGATCCATGCTGGTCAGCACCGTCACGCCCAAAATCAGCGGCCTGTCGGGTGCGTTGCCTGCGGCATCGCGGGCCGCCCGAATCATCGCCCCATCGCCACAGGCATGCACGGTCAGCATGCGGGGCCCCAATGGCAGCACCGCCCGGACCGCACCGGCCACGGTGGTCGGGATGTCGTGCAGCTTGAGGTCCAGGAAGACCGGCCGTCCCGTAATGGCGCGGAAGCCGGCGGCGCCGTTCGCCAGGAAGAACTCCAGTCCCAGCTTGAACATGCCGCAGTGGGGTGCCACCGCCCGCGCCCATGCCTGCGCCGTCGCGACCTCCGGCGTATCCAGTGCGACGATGAGGCGGGAGCTGCTCACGGCCGTGACGTCGGCAGGGTCTGCACCGGCACGTGCGTCTTCAGCTCCTGCACCTGTGCTTCCAGCAGCCGGATCGTGTGCTCGGCCCGCCGCGCGCGCCGCCGCTGCGCGAGCTCCGAAACCCAGACCAGCAGTCCGCCCCCCAGGAACTCCACCGCCATGCCGCCCAGTATGGCGAGCGACAGCGGCACCTCCCCCGAGACGCCGGTGGGCCACAGAGCGAGCCGCACGGGCGCGGTGTTGGACAGCGCGAACAACACCAGCAGCAGCAACAGCGGCGCAATGATCAGCCAACGGAACACGGCATCGCCCTGATTACATCTGCCGCGCCAGCCGCCGCGCGAGCAGCCAGCCCGGAATGGCGGAAACCGGCGCGCCGGGCAACAGCAATAACCAGCCATGCGGCTCGCCGCTCACCAGCAGATCAAGGCCGATCCCCAGCATCATGCCGCCGACCAGGCTGCCGATGACGCCGGAGGCGACGCCCAGCCAAATGATGTCGCTCCGTTGGATCATGCCGCGTCCGCCAGGCAGGGGTCTACAGTCCTCGTCCGTAACAACGGTCTCCTGGATCCGGGAAGATACCGGGGTTTGTCCCTGCATCCTGCCCCGGGGATCCCGGGGAAACCTGGGGGCCAGGGTCAAGCAGGCGGCCCCTTGGCGCTTTCTGCGATCTCCGGGCACCGCCGGTGGAACGCAAAGCGCGGAACGTTGCTTAGGCGGACGCCGTTGGTTTGACAACGGGCGGGGCGGCCCGTATAGGCCCGCGCTTCACGGCCGGGAACGTGGACGGGCTTTCGGGGCCCGCGCCCGCCCTGCGCTTTGCAGGGCCTACCGGTGCAACAACAACAGATGCAAAGGGCTGCGCGCACACATGACCAAGCGCGTCGAGAGCAAATACAAGATCAACCGTCGCCTCGGGGTGAATCTCTGGGGTCGGTCGAAATCCCCCATCGCCAAGCGTGAGTATGGTCCCGGCCAGCATGGCCAGCGGCGGAGGAAGCCGACCGATTATGGCACGCAGTTGATGGCGAAGCAGAAGCTGAAGGGTTACTACGGCAACATCAGCGAGAAGCAGTTCCGTAAGTATTATGAAGAGGCGGTTCGGCGGAAGGGCGATAGCTCGGAGAGACTGATCGAGCTGCTGGAGCGCCGGCTGGATGCGGTCTGCTATCGCATGAAGTTCGCGATGACGCCGTTTGCGGCGCGCCAGTTCGTCTCGCATGGGCATTTGTTGGTGAACGGACGGCGGGTGAACATTCCCTCGTTCATGGTGAAGGACAATGACACCATTGAGGTGAAGGAGAAGTCGAAGCAGCTCGCGGTCGTTCTCGATGCATCCCAGAGCACCGAGCGGGACGTGCCGGAATACCTGGAAGTCGATCATCGCGCGATGAAGGGGCGGTTCGCGCGGGCGCCGAAGCTGTCGGACGTGCCGTATCCGGTGCAGATGGAGCCGCACCTCGTGGTGGAGTACTACTCGCGCTAGTCGCTGAGTTCCCCCCGCTCCGCGGAAGAGGCGCGAGAAGCGCGGGCATTGCGGTGAGCGGCGGAACGCGCCGATGATCGGCGCGTGACACACCTCACCCGGCTTTTCGCGCCGGCCTCTCCCGCAACCGGGAGAAGTGTGCCGGCGGCCGGTCGCGGTGGCCGCTAAGCTCTACGCCGGCGGACTCGTCGAGTCGCGTGGCGATGATCGGGGCCAGCAGCGAAATCGCCGACACGAACAGAAACGCTGCGGAGAAATCGAGCAGATGCGGCGTGGTGTGGCCGGTCATCCGGACTGAGGTCGCAAGCGTTGCGGCCGACAGTGCGATGCCGACCGTCAGCGTCATCTGCTGGAATGTGGTGTAGAAGCTCGTCGCCGCGCTCATACGTTCCCGCGGCATGTCGGCGTACGCGATGGTGTTGTAGGCCATGAACTGCAACGACTGGAAAAAGCCGTTGAGCACCAGCACGACGTAGATCGCCCCGATCGGCCATGACGGTCGGAACGCCGCGGTGGCGGCCAGGAGCAGCGTGGCGACGAAGCCGATCCAGGTGAGCACGGTGCGGAAACCGAGCCGGCGCAGGAACGCCGGTGCGACGAAGCGCATCAACAGGGAGCCGATCGACGTGGAGAACGTAATCGTGCCGCTCTGCGCCGCGCTCATGCCGAAACCGAGCTGCAGCATCATCGGCAGCAGGAACGGCATGGCGCCGACGCCGATGCGCGACAGCGAACCGCACAACACCGAGAAGCCGAAGGTCTTGATGCGGAGCAAACGGAAATCGAGCATCGGCCGCGGATGCTGGCGTGCGTGCAGGGCGTAGGCTGTGGCGGCGAGCATGCCCAGGCCCACGATGCCGCCGGTGACCAAGGGCGAGCCGACGCCGCGTGTTGCCATCTCCAGCCCGAACAGCAGCGACGCCAGCGACGTGCCGCACAGCAGCAGTCCGCGCAGGTCGAATTCAGTGCGCGTCGGCTCGCGCGTCTGTTCGATGAAGCGCGTCACCAGAATGATACCGGCGATGCCGATTGGCACGTTGATATAGAAGATCCAGTGCCAGGACAGATAGGTGACAAGGAAGCCACCGACCGGCGGTCCAACGATCGGGCCGATGGTCGCCGGGATCATCAGCCAGGCCATGGCGCGCACGAGATCAGACTTCGACACGGCGCGCAGCATCACCAGGCGGCCGACCGGCGACATCATCGCACCGCCAGCGCCCTGCAGCATGCGGGCGGCTACCAGGAAGGCGAGATTTGGCGCCTGCGCGCAGGCGATCGAGCCCAGGGTGAACACGCCGATCGCGGCGCGGAACACGGTGCGCGACCCGAAGCGGTCGGCGATGCGCCCGCTCGCCGGAATGAACATGGCGAGAGTGAGCAGGTACGATGTCAGTGCCACGTTCATATGCAGCGGATCGGCGTGGAAGCTTCTCGCCATCGTGGGCAGCGCGGTGGCCAGCACGGTGCCGTCCAGTTGCTCCATGAACATCGCGCTGGCGACGATCAGCGAAATGGTGCGCGGGCTGGCGCGTCGCGCTGACACCGGCGAGTCAGGCATGGTGCGTCGTGGTCGGGCTTGTGGCGGCTAACCACGATTTTGATGCCCACCTGACGCGAAGGCGTCGATGGGCGGCTCCGACCCGAGACGAGCCAATCGCCATGTGCCGGCCATCGCGGCTGAGGCCGCACATGCTCAGTGGCATCCTCGTTCCGTGCCAGGCGTTCTCATTCCAGCGCGATGGATACCCCGTCTTCCACCATCCCCAGTCGCGTTCCATATGCAACGCTGCGTTGCACAATTTCCTGGAACTCGGCCTGCTCGTCCGCGACGGCGCACAGAACGGTTTCATTGCGCTGGTTGTGTCGGACGAAACCGAAGCCGGCGCTCGCCAGTCGCGTTTTGTCGTCGAAGCGGACCTGCGCCAGCATGCCGATCCAGTCACCATGCGCCCGCCCGCCGTGGCCGGTGTGAAAAGAGAAGCTGCCAAGGCCGTAGAAGATCGGCTTGCCGCGATACACTTCGATAGCGAGCGTATAGTGTGGGCCGTGGCCGATCACGACATCCGCACCCGCGTCAATCGCCGCATGGGCGATCTCGCGCATGTAAGCCAGCACATCCCTGTGCAGGCCCCAATGGCAGGATGCGACGACCACGTCGGCCTTCGTGCGCAACGCGTCGATGTCTTCAGTGAAGGCGCGCAGATAGTCTGGATCAGCCCAGGTGACGATGAGGGGCGGAATTCCTGGTCTGTTCATCGGCGGGATGTCCGGCCGCGTCTTGTGCATCGGCACCTGGTAGGCGGTGTGGCCGCGGATCACCGCGATGCCCGCATCGCGCGGGCCGGCTTCGTGGTTGGTCGGCCAGTAGACCGAGCTGCGCTGGAGGAATCCCCAGCGCACGCCGGAACGGGAAACGATCGCCGGTGCGCGCGCTGCGGCAAGACTGGCGCCGGCGCCGGTGTGCGCAATGCCGAGCGCGTCGAGCCGCGCAATCGAGCCGAGGATCGCGGTCTCCCCGTAGTTGACGTTGTTGGCAATGCCGACCGCGGCGATGGGAGCACAGCGCAAGGCCTCACCGCCGGCGGCGGGATCGGCGAAGAAGCCTTCGTTGTGAAAGGAATGGGATTGGGGCGGCGTGTAGAGACAGCATTCGAGGTTGGAGAACACGAGGTCAGCGGACTGGAACGCCCCGCGTACGCGCGCGAACGGCACGGCTGGATCATCGACGTTCATCAGGTTGATGTCGCCGGTGAGGATCAATGTCGACATTCATGGTCTCTCGTGATGCGAGGCAGTCTGTCGTTGCGAGGAGGGCCGCGATGAAGCAGGCGCCCGCGGAAGATTGCTTCCCCGCGGTGCCCCTCGCAATGGCAGCCGGGCCGATTGCCAAGGGCCGCCACCTCCGCGAAGCTCTGCGATGCCATGAACGACAAACCAACCGGACCCCTCGCGGGCCTGCGGGTGATCGACGTGACGTCGATCGTGCTCGGGCCCTATGCGACGCAGATGCTCGGCGACATGGGCGCCGATGTCATCAAGATCGAGGCACCCGAGGGTGACCGAACACGCTACATCGGCCCCTCCCGCACGCGCGGCATGGCGAGCTATTTCGCCACACTGAACCGCAACAAGCGCAGCGTCGTGCTGGACCTGAAGAGTCGGGCCGCGAAGGCCGCGCTGCTGCGGCTGGTCGAGGGTGCCGACGTGTTCGTCCACAACATGCGCCAGGCAGCGGCGAAGCGTCTGGGCCTCGATTATGCGTCGCTGTCGGCGTTGAATCCGCGGCTGGTGTATGCCTCCGCATCGGGTTATCGCAAAGGCAGTTCGCGCGAGCAATCACCGGCGCTGGACGACCTGATTCAGGGCGTCAGCGGCGTCGCGGCGTTGAATGCCGGGCCGGATGGCGCACCACGTTACGTGCCGACGGTGCTGGTGGACAAGCTGACCGGGCACATGCTGGCGTCGATGATCGCCATGGCGCTGGTGCACCGCGAACGCACCGGAAAGGGGCAGGAAGTGCATGTGCCGATGCTCGAGACGGCGCTGGCGTTTCTGCTGATCGAACACATGCAATGGGCGACGCTCGGCGAGCCGGACCGCGGGGTCGGCTATCCGCGCATGCTGACGCCGCACCGGCGGCCATATCCGACGAAGGATGGATACATCAGCGTGATCGCGTCGAGCGACGCGCAGTATGACCGGTTGCTGCGCGTGCTCG
>JASHQG010000438.1 GCA_030037665.1 Acetobacteraceae bacterium | reverse complement strand
TTTTCATCGACCTCGACTTCAGCAACGACTGCCGCATAGCCGGCCATGTTCTTGTAGCGGGCAAAACCGATCCCACGGCCATGGCCGGTCCCGACCGGCTCGCCTGGCTGCCAGCTGCACATCCGTGCCACCCGCTCAATGCAGGCGCATGCCCGTGGATCCGACAGGACTGACAAGCGATAGGCGACCGGATCCTGTCCGGCGCGGTTGGCGAGGTCGTCCATCGCCGCCTCGATCGCGAATACGTTAAGCGTCGCCCCAAGGCCGCGTAGCGATGAGGTCCGAACGGGCGTCTCGGGGATCAGGTGATGGACGATCCGCTTCGCCGCGAAACCATACAAAGGCTCGCCGTTGCGGGTCCCGGCCCCCGGCGGCCCGGGCGCCTCGAAGGCGGGCGGCGCCGGGGGCGGGTCAGGCAGGGCCTCGGCCGCCAGCAGGTTGCCGCCGCTGCCAGGCCGGTTCACGTGCTTGCCGCTCCAGATCTCAGTGGTCCAGTCGATCGGTCTCCGGGCCTCGTCGAGCGTCGCCCGCACGGTCACCACCATCGCCGGGCTGACCGGCTCGAAGCCGAATTCCTCCTCGCGCCGCCAGCGTACCCGGATCGGTGTGCCTGGCTTCAGGAAGGCAATGACTGCGGCATCGGCCGCCGCGTCGTCGGCACCGTTATGGCCGTAGCAGCCTGGGCCCTGGACGTGCCTCACCGAGATCGCGGCGGGATCGATCTTCAGCGTGCGCGTTAATGCCGCACGCAGCGGAAAGACGCCCTGGGAATGCGTCCATACCCGCAACTTGCCCTCGCGATAGACTGCGAGCCCGCAGGACGGCCCGATCGAGGCATGGGCCACGTGCATCCGGCTAAAGCTCGCCTCATAATCAGCTTGCAACGGGTGATTGGGGCGCGGTGCACCAAGCGATTGGTCGACCGTTGGCTGCTGCAACAGCCAGCGCGCCTCTTCTTGCAACGGATTGATCGGATCGATCCCATCCCAGGTGACATGGCTGGGCGCCACAGAGGCGGCGGCGTCAACCACTGTCTCGTCGGCGCTGAGAATGGCGATGAAGTTGCCGTGTCGGACGATCTCGAGCGACCCTTTGCCGGCGCGGCGGATCGCGGTCTCGTCGATGCTTGCGACCGTGCCACCACGGCGCGGCTGGCGTACGACACGCGCGTGCACCATGCCATCAAGTTTCATGTCGTGGATGAAAACCGGTGCGCCGAATACTTTGTCCGCGAGGTCGACGCGGGTCGCGTTCTGGCCAACAACGCGGTACTCGTTTGCCGACTTGGTGGCGGCGCTGGCGGTCGCGGAACATGCAAGGTCGACGCTGTTAGCAAGCGACCAGTAGTCCTGGCCGGTCGCCTGGCCGTGGCAGCAGACCGCACCATCTGTGATAGAGAGATCGGCCGGGGGGCAATCCAGACGCGATGCCGCGGCAGCAAGAAACAGGCTGCGCACTTCGGCGCAGACGAGCCGCATCGCGATGCCGCCAAACTGGATCGACTGGCTGCCCGCCGTGTAGCCCTCGTTCGGGGTCAGCGCGGTGTCACCAGTCCGCAGATCGATGCGATCGGACGAGACATCGAGTTCATCGGCGGCGATCTGCAACATCGCCGTTAGCACACCCTGGCCGATCTCCACCCGGCCGGTCGATACGCTGACGCGTCCCGGCGTGTCGAACCGGACCCATTGATCGAGCCGCGGATTGTCCTTCAGCAACTGCGGCAATGCGAGCGGCGCGGCACCGGAAGCTGCCAGGATCACGCTCGCTCCTGCCCCCGCATGCGCATGGCGGCACACGCGACCGCGCGCAGGATCCGGTGATGCGTGCCGCAACGGCAGATGTTGCCGTCGAGGGTGGCTACAATATCGGCTCGCGTGGGTGCGGGATTGCGGTCGAGCAACGCCTTTGCCGAAATCAATATGCCAGAGAGGCAGTAGCCGCATTGGCCGGCCTGCATCTCGATGAAGGCCTGCTGCAGCGGATGCGGATTGGACGGTGTTCCCAGTCCCTCGATGGTCATTACGCATTTGCCGGCCACGGTTGAGAGCGATGTCCCGCAGGATTTCCTGGGCACGCCATCAACCAGCACCATGCAGGCCCCGCATTGCTCGACCCCGCAACCGAAACGCGTGCCCGTGAGACCGAGATGGTTGCGCAGCACATCGAGCAGTGGCGTGTCGCCACGTGCCGCAACCTCGGCCGAGCGCCCGTTAACAGTAAAGGAAATCGTCGTCATCCGGCCTCGCTAAGGAGGGCCGCCCCACCAGGAGCGGCCCTCGTTACCATCAAAGACCAATGTTATCCCGCCGGTCGAGCAACGCCGACCAGTTTATGACCGTCCGGATCACGAATGTAGGCAAGATAAGCGCCGTTTGGACGGACCCCAGGCGGGTCCTCGATCGAGGTCCCACCATTCGTGACACCGGCCTTGTGCCACGCCTCGGCTTGTGCCGCGTTCTTCATTTGAAAGCCGATGGTGCCGCCATTAAGCACTGTTGCCGACTTGCCATCGATGGGTTTGGTCAACATGAACCGGCCACCATTGTGGGAATAGGCGACACGTCCTCTTGCGTCCTCAACGCCCGTGCCAGCGCCCATCGCGGCGAACAATGCATCGTAGAATTTCTTCGACCGGGCCATATCGTTGGTCCCGATCATGATGTGGCTAAACATTCCTTTCTCTCCTCCTCGAGCCGACCATACGCCCTGCGGAAGTTCATCGCAGGGGAGGCCATTATGACGCAGATCGGTTGGCAGGGAAAACCTCGGTTCGTCCGTGATCGCGCCGTACCCGACCAACGAACTTCTGCTCGATTGAGCGACTGCGAGCCCCGACGCTTGTTCACGGGCCCTCGCGCTGGGCACGGACGGGAACGGCCGTGGTGCAGGAAGCTCCTTGTGAAAACGAGTTTGCTGTCAGGCTAAGCCACCGCCCGGCGGCTCGCTCGCGCCGCGGTTCGCCGGACGCGTGATCTCGCGTGCGCACGCACGGCATGCCACACTCAGGTCAGAATAGACCGGAGATCTGCCATGGGCCAAATCAAGACCGCTGACAGTGCCGTCGTGTCAGACATGAGGGACGCGATGTCAGCCTATGTGCCACCACTGCAGCGCACGGAGGGGCAGCCGCCGCCGATCGCGGCGCACGGCGGACTGTCCTACATGTCGTTCGACCGGAACGGTGACGCGGGGACCGCCTTGGCGCTCCAGGACGCACTAGCGGAGATCGCCGAGGGCGAGGGCGCGCGCGCGGTCGACATGATCGAGAAGGCACCGCCGGGACCGATCAAGACCAAGTGGGGCCTCGCGTTCCGCGACTTCGACGAGTGCGTGGCCTACATCCTCGCCTCGAACAGCCTGAAGGCCCCGCCTGGTGGCGTGACGCTGCCGCTGCAGTACACCGTTCACGAGAGGCCGACCTATTCCGTCGTACCATCCAATGCGCTCTGGCGGGACCCGGCGCGCGCCGATGTCGTGCCGATCCTGCGCAAGAACGAGGCGGACAACCGGCGGCACGACCTGTTTTTCCCGCAGGTGCTGCGCGATGCGCGTCGCATCGGCGAGTACTATCCGGGCCTGTCGCCGAACAGCCCCGAATGCATGGACCGCCTTGGCCTGTCGCTCGCACACCTCGAGTCCAAGTGCTCGAATTTCTATGACTCGGCCGAGGTGGAGCGCGTGTTCTACCCCGAGATCGAGAAGCTTCTTCTTGAATTCTTTCCTGATGCAACCGACGCGCTGGTCTACAATCACGATGTCTTCGACAAGGACTACACGGGCGACCGGACGGAAGACCAGGACGCAAAAAACCCCGGTGTCAACGGACGCTACGCCAACCTCGTGCACAACGACCTGAACGACAACAGCGGGCGCGTACGCTGCCGCGAATTGCTCACCAAGAACCTGCGGAACTTCGGACGGACGCAGAACTACACGGAGGAAGAGGCCGACGCCAAGATGTCGCGGCGGTTCATGTCGCTCAATCTCGCCAAGCCGATGGAGACGGTCGAACAGTTCCCCTTCGTGCTGTGTGCCTGGCCGTCGTTTGCGGACCAGCCATAC
>JASHQG010000437.1 GCA_030037665.1 Acetobacteraceae bacterium | reverse complement strand
CGGGCTCGGCTCGACCGGTTGGCTTCGGAGCATCTACGCCGGTTGGCACGCTGCCACGCGGACGCTGCTACGCCAGGCCGCCGACGCCGCCGGTGACGGATCGTTCGCCTGGGACGCTGATTACTTGCATTATTTCGTGCGCGAGCCCTACCCCAGCTGCGTCACGCAAACGAACCTCGTCATCGGGCGGATCGAGCGCGATCAATGCCTGGTGCTGGTCTCGCAAATGCCCGAGAATGGGGTCATCTTCAGTGACGGCATCGAAGCCGACCATCTCGACTTCAATAGCGGCACCGAAGCCCGCATCGGCGTCGCGGCCAAGCAGGGTCTGCTGGTTGCCTGAGATCAGTGCCACCCGCGAGCAGCGCCGCGCGAAAGTCAGCGATGTTCTGACGTCGGAGACCGGCATATAGGCGCAGCCACATGGGATGGGACCTCTCGCTGAAGATGTCGAGGACATCCGGAATCGCTATCGGCTTTCGGACATCTCGATAGGCTTGCCTTGACGGATTCGCAGCCCCGCAGCCGATGAATATTGCTGAGGAGGAGCCTCACGATGAACGTTATCATCACCGCCTTTGAGCGGTCGCCTGATGGCGGCCAGGGTCTGGCGCGTGATATGCGCTTGCGCTGGGCCCTTGAAGAAGTCGGTCAGCCCTACGAGGTTCGCCTGGTTTCGTTCCGTGCCATGAAGGAACCCGCGCATCTGGCGGTTCATCCTTTCGGCCAGATTCCGACCTATGAGGAAGGTGATCTGGCACTGTTCGAGACCGGTGCGATCGTGTTTCATATCGCCGAGCGTCACGCAGGCCTGCTGCCGGCAGATGCCCATGGCCGGGCGCGCGCGATCACGTGGATGTTTGCCGCGCTCAGCACGGTGGAGCCGCCGATCCTTGAACTCGGAACCGCCAGGATCGTGGAGAGCGACAAGCCATGGAGTAAGGAGCGCCTGCCTCTGGTCGAGGATCGCGTCCGTAATCGACTGCACCAACTGTCGAGTCGCCTGGGCGATGCCGACTGGCTCGATGGTCGGTTCAGTGCGGGTGACCTGATGATGGTTTCGGTGCTGCTCAGGCTAAAATCATCGGGCATCTTGAACGGGTTCCCGAATCTGTTGGCCTATGTGGCCCGCGGCGAAGCGCGGCCCGCCTACGTACGGGCTTTCGACGCTCAACTGGCGATCAACAAGCCATTGCCGCGCTGATTGAGGTCGACTCTGGGTTCGAAGTCGTCGTCCGACTTTTCGTTCGGCTTACAGGTCCTGAACTCTGGCAATAAGGGTCGATCCGGAAGATCCTGCGGATGACCACCATCACCGAAGGCGGTTCCGCCTCATGCGAAGCCTGGACAAAACTGTTCGCTTGGTTGCCCTGCTTAACCTTGGTTATTTCGGGATCGAGTTTGCGGTGGCAGCCGTAATCGGCTCGGTGTCACTGTTCGCGGACAGCATCGATTTTCTCGAAGACGCATCGGTGAATCTGCTCATCGTAGCGGCGCTCAGGTGGAGCGCGCCCAGTCGCGCTCGGGCCGGAATGGCGCTTGCCGGCATCCTCTTGATCCCGAGTCTTGCTACTTTATGGACCGCCTACCAAACATTTAATGCGCATATTGGGCCGGCGCCTGTGCCGCTGAGTCTGACCGGTTTGGGAGCGCTCGCGATCAATGTCTCATGCGCGCTCATGCTCCTGCGCCATCGACACCGCGCAGGGAGCTTGAGTCGCGCCGCCTTCCTTTCAGCCCGCAACGACGTCCTGGCGAATATCGCAGTTATCGGTGCTGGACTGGTGACGCTCCTCGTCCCATCGACATGGCCGGATCTGCTCGCCGGAATTGGCATCGCTGTAATGAATGCCGACGCCGCTCGAGCTGTTTTTGCTGCCGCTCGACGGGAACATGCCGACGCGACCTCCTGAGAGCTTCTTTGGAGGTGTGGCAACGCGATGATGGCCCAGCGTAAATCTCTTCTGCACACGATCGATCGCCGCGCGGTTGCTCCGTCAATATTTTCGCTCTCGATTCGAGGCAGGAATTTCGACGATCCGCGATTTGCTCGGTTTCAGCGATTATCGCCATAGATTGGCCTTTTGTTTGAAACCTATCGAGCTGCAGCGGGCAGGCGTCATCAAGAAAAGAAGACCGTCAGCGCCTACCTCGTAAGACCGCGGTTTTCGTGGGATTTTGGCGCAGGCAACGAGGCGCAAGACCATCCATGTGCTTGTGCCCTGTCGTTCGACGTCGAAACGCGCAGGTATTACCTGGAGATCGGCTGTCGCGTGGCGTCAAACGCTCACACGGCAAACCATCACTGAACCGGGCTCTATTCACCCAAAAAGTCGTTCAACGCGTCCACGGCACTCTGGTATCCTCCACGATTGGTCGTAGCTCCCTCCAAGCCGAATTCTCGCCCGGAGTTCAGGAGCACGCTGATGTCGTACGAGGTTTCGCTGCCTTTGCTGCTCCTGCTGGTGTAAAGGCCGAAACCGGCTACGTCGTGCAACGGGTACACTTGCGAGGAAATCTCGAGTCCGAGACCCCGGTGCGTGATGGACAGAGTGTCGTGGTTACGCGACAGGACCATCAGGATGCTGGACGTGCTCATATAGAAAGCCGCCAGCCAAGCGCCCAGGCACACGAGCCACAGGGGCAAGCGCATGGAAAGCGGCGCATTCTTCGCGGCAAACGCCAAGACGAACGCAAGGGCCCCGGCGAAAAAAAGTCCGAGACCGAGGTCATACAACGGCGGTACGAGCACGGAAAGCTGGTCACCCGGGCCTTGCACGAATCGCACGTTTGACGAGGGCAAGGCCTTCGCGACGAAGGCGAAGCTGGTGACAAGGTCGATCCCACCGTACAAGAGGAGCCCGATCACGAGCATAATCAGTCCAGCACGCGTGACACGAACGCTGCGGTGAACCATGCTGGAACCTTCCATTAAGCTCATTGGTGCACAATCACCATGCTGATGTAAATGGTGGTACCAGCCCGCGTCGAATTCGCCTGGCCATACTGGCCCGCAAAGCGAAATTCCCCGGCGGAGAGAATCCATGGCGCTCGCATCTCGTGTGGCGTTGGCGACTTTGTTAAGCGGCGGTTATGGTTCGCTTCCCGCTGTGGCCGTCTAAGTAGGGAAAACATGCTTTCCGCGATCGGGTTCTTTGCATCGCCAGTCGCCCTTTTCCCGGTCCATCGGCCGCGTCGGGCGGTAATCGTTCTTCCCTGCTACACTTTAGCCTGGATAGGTGTGGCTGTCGGCCTCACCCCCGGCTTGATCTTGTACTTCGATCCGATCTGCATTCTGTGGCGCGGCTTATTTTGGTCTATTCCCACTGCCTACACTTTCGCGGTCATCAAAGCGCAGGCGGCGGGTTGGGTACGACTTGAATCGGTTGACTTTTCAGTTGCCTTGGGTCGCCACAGCAGCTCGCAGACCAGATAGCGGATGATCATGTGGCGCATCATTCTGGGTAAGGCACCGACACGGCACGATGGCGGCACGTTAGTCAAAGCGGTCGGGGAAATTCTGGATCAGGTGGCTCGGGCGAGTCGGACCGCACGCTCCGGGCGGATCGATGATAAAGATAGCCACGGTCGGTGGCGCCCAGTGATGATGGTGGCTCCTAGCAGCGGGCGATCTTGCATTATGGAGGAGACTGCAGAGAAATACGGCCTGGGGGCGAGGACCGGGCCAACCTGGCATCCGAAGTCGTCGCCCAACAGTCGCGACTGAAGATAGAGACGATGGATCGGCTATCCCGTGCAGGGGGGCGACTGAAATCCGGCTGATCGGAGGAGGCATACGTAACCCGTTCTTCCTTGCCAGCAACACCGACGTGATCGGGCGCCCGCTTATCGCGATGAGTGAAACGGAGGCCTCGGCGTTCGGCGCGGCCCTCTGCGCAGCGTTGCTCGGTGGCATTGCGGCCGGGGCCTGGCGCGCCTTTGCTTCCGCAGCCTTGCGAACCGCTGCGCCCTCACGCCGACCAGGTCCCGCACAGAATGGAGCCGGTTATGCGGCGCGGCACGCTGCCTTCGCCCGTTTTCACCGCGTGCTTGCTCCTGTCAATCGATTGACCGCTAATGCCATCGCATCCTCGCGCGCGGGGACAATGAAAGGGAGCGTTCAGGTATGAGAAGAGCATTGACACGGCTCGCCGGACTCGTGGTCGGATTGGGGCTGATATTCGCGGCCATCCCGGTGAAGGCGAAGACCTATACGATCGCCCTCATCCCGGGCCTCACCACCGACGACTTCTACATCACAATGCACTCCGGCGCCGAAGCAGCGGCCAAGGCGCTTGGCGCTAACCTCATCTTTCAAGGCGCGCCGGACTTTAACCCGGTCAGCCAGGTTCCCGTGCTCGATGCCGTGATTGCCCGCCATCCGGACGCGATCCTGATCGCGCCAACCGACAAGACGCAGCTCATCGAGCCCCTGCGAAAGGCAGCGGCGGCCAGGATCGCGGTGATTACGGTCGACACTTATATCGGCACCGGCCGCTATCAGACAGGGTCTGGACCCGCCGACTTCCCGCTTTCCTATATTGCCTCCGACAACATTCTCGGCGGCGAAATCGCGGCCCGCGCGCTCGGCAAGGCGCTTGGCGGCAAGGGCAAGGTTTATGTCTCCAATGTCAAGCCCGGCATCTCCACCACCGACCAGCGCGAGCAGGGTTTCAAGGCAGAAATGCAGCGCGATTTCCCGGGCATCACGGTGCTGACGACGCAGTTCAACAACGATGATGCGAATGCTGCAGCGTCGCAGCTTCAGGCCGTGCTCGCGCGTAACCCGGACCTGAGCGGTGTGTTTGGCGCCAACCTATTCTCTGCCCTCGGCGCCGCCCAGGGAGTGAAGTCAGCGGGCAAGCTCGGGCAGGTGCGCGTGGTCGCCTTCGACGCGCCGCCGAGCATTGTGGGTGACATCAAATCCGGCCTGGTGGACATCGCGATTGCCCAGCATCCGGCCGAGATCGGCTGGTTCGGTGTTGCTGCGGCTTACGCCCACCTGTCAGGGATGAGCATTCCGGCCGTCATCGGAACCGGTTTCACCGTCATCACGAAGGACAACGTCAACGATCCAGCAGTCCGCAAATTCATCTACCACGACTGAGTCTGGTCCGGGCGCCCCGAATTCCCACCAAGCGCCCGGTCCGATTGCCGGCGAGCATCGGCGCATGAGCGAACAGATCCGGACCCGACGCCGTGGCCAAAGCGTCTCAGCGCTGCTTGCCCGCGGCTGGTCGTGGCTGTTCCTCGTGCTGCTGGCTATCTTCTTTGAACTCTGGGCGCGGCTCGGATTAGGCACCTCATTCCTGTTCAATGCCACCAACTTGCAAAGCATCGGCGTGTTTACTGTCGAACCATTGCTGCTCGCACTCGGTCAGACGTTCGTCATCATTGCTGGCGGCATTGATCTTTCCGTTGGGTTCGTGATGGGGCTCTCTACGGTCCTGATGGCCCAGGCGATCCTCATGACCAGCCAGGCGATCGGCGGCACCGCTTCATTCGTACTTGGTGTGCTGGTTGCGTTCGCGGGGGCGGCAGTACCCGGGCTGGTGAATGGACTTTTAATCTCTCGGCTTCGGGTCCCGCCGTTCATCGGGACGCTCGGGATGTACGGGATCGCCCGCGGAGCCGGCTTCCTCGCTGCGGCGGGAACGACCGTGCCGGTCAATAACGGGCCGCTGTTCGTTCTGGGCAACGGCAGCGTCGCGGGCGTGCCCGTGCCGGTGATTGTCACTGCGGTGGTTGTGCTGGCGCTGAACTATCTGCTCTCAGACACGAAGTTCGGTCAGTACACCTACGCGATCGGTGGCAACCGCGAGGCGGCGAAGCGGGCGGGGATCGACGTTGGGCGCCATACGCTGTTGCTTTATGTGCTTGCAGCCCTCTGCGCCGCCGTCGGAGGTATCATCTACACCGCCCGCTTCTCGGCCGGTGCGGCGCAGGCGGGCGAGCCGCTGCTACTCGATTCGATCGCTGCGGTTGTGATCGGAGGCGCTTCGCTCTTCGGCGGTTCGGGCACGGTCACTGGCACGGTGATCGGCGCACTCATCGTTGCGGTGATTCAGTACGGTCTCGTCTTCATCAACGTCGTTCCATTTTGGCAGTTCATCGCGGTGGGCGTCGTCATTGTGGTTTCGGTCGTGGTCGATCAGAGCCAGGCGGCGCTGATCGGCGGAGCGCGAAGCGATGAATGATCCCATCCTAAGAGTGCGGGGACTGTCCAAGCATTTTGGCGGCGTTCACGCGATTGAGAATGTGAGCTTCGATCTCGAACGCGGAGAGGTGCTGGCACTTGCCGGCGACAATGGCGCGGGCAAGTCAACGCTGATCAAAACCATTTCAGGCGTGCATACGCCAAATGCCGGCGAAATCTGGCTCCGTGGCATTCCGACGACGTTCGCAACTCCGCGAGAAGCGCGCGAGGCCGGAATTGAAACGATCTACCAGGACCTAGCGCTCGCGGACAACCTAGACGTCGGCGCCAACGTCTTTCTTGGACGCGAGCGAATGCGCCGGCGGTTCGGCCTCTTACCAGCCCTCGACCGCCGATTGATGCGCGCCGAGGCTGCTCGTGTGGTCGAAACGCTCGATATCGCGATGCCACGCCTTGATCTTCCTGTGCGCGCTCTCTCGGGAGGGCAGCGCCAGGCGGTGGCCATCGGTCGGGCGATCTTCTGGAACGCCGAGGTGCTGATCATGGACGAGCCTACTGCCGCGCTCGGGGTGCCGGAGCAGCGCAAGGTGGTGGCGCTCATCAAGAGCCTGAGGGCAGCCGGCAAAGCGGTGATTTTCATATCGCACAATCTCGGTGACATCTTCGCAGTGGCCGACCGAATCCTTGTGCTGCGGCGCGGACAGAAGGCCGGTGAACGACGCGCGGCACAGACAAACGACGACGAGATAGTGCGGTTGATTGTCGGTGAGAGCATGCAAGGCCGCGCCGGGTGAGCCGGCTTTGCGATAGAGTGAGCCCTGGTTGGGGTAACCCCTGGAAGCAGCCGAGCTTGCTGACAACCTGACCGAACCTGACGCGCAAGCGCCGGCTTTCAAACCCAGGTTCAGTGCCGAAACCGCCTGCAGTTCGACGAGAATCGAACCGCTCACGTTCCATGCGCTTCAGGAGCAACCGCAAGGTTGTCTCGTCCGGCAAATACCATGTGGTCGACCGTCCTCGTGGCGGCGCGCGGTGCTCGTCCCGCGGATCGATCACCGGCCGGACGCAATGATCAGCAAGGTCTGTTTTGATGCGAAGTCGGACGTGACTGAAAGGGATGTGTTGCCCTGGCAGGTTCACCGGGTCCTCGACTGCAACCCGCAACTCGGCATCAATCGGCTGGCGGGCTCGATCGCGCGCCGCTCGTGCCCCGTTCTGCGCGCGGTGTTTCCGCCGCTGAAATGGCCGCTGCTCAGGTTGTGTTCGGAGTATGCCGGCCTGCGAAGAGGTGGTGATGGCTCGCGCGCGATGTCGGGACGCGACTCAGGCGGAGTGGGCGCGCTCGCCCAGCGGAGCGCGGGCTTCATCGCAGCGCATGCAGCGTTTCGACGCTGATGGCTGCCTGCCTGACTGCCCAGCTCGTACTACGGATCCGGCCGGTAGGTTGTGATTTTTGAACCCTGGAGGGAGAGGTCTGCCATCAAGCCATTCTGGCCGAATGGGAACGCGACGACCTGCTTTGCGAGTGTTGTGCTGCTGAGGGACGCCCCAACTCCGCGGTCGATCACCGCAACGTTGGGATCGGTGCCGAGTGCCCAACCGTCGCTCCGGGCGAGGTAGCGGAGCGCGTTGCGGTCCATGAAGAACAGAACGTAGCTGAACCACGCGACACCCGCCTGCAGCCCGAACGACGCCGCGGCGATCGTGTAATAGCCTCGCCATTGTCGGCCGATCGCCAGTGCGCCCTTACCGCCCTGGGCGCCGAAAATGAAGCCGGCCTTCACGATCCTGGGGAAGATCAGAATGCCCGCCGCTCTCGCCCCCAGGGCGCTTGCGCGCCGATCTATGCCGTATAACCGGGCCAATGCTGCCGCGGAATCGCGTGTGATCTCCGACGCCTCGGTTGCCGCCAGCGTTGCACGTATCTCCGCCGCGGGTAGCACGCCAGCCAAGACGAGAGAGCGCAGGATGGTTCGGCGATCGGGATGCATGGAGGGGATTCCTCGGACTGGAGGCGTGAGCGGGGCGTGCCGCAGGAAGGATGCATTGAACCATATGTTTCCGTGAAGTACCGCGACAACCGCAAAGCACCACACTATGTCGTCATGCGCCAACCGGTCGTCGGACCTGCGCTGGCGAGACTCGATGCGCCGGCGCAGCCGTTCGCCGTGGTTTGCTGTCCCGCTGCAGCTTGAGTCCGCGGAGTCTCGACATTTAGACTCCTCGCATGCTATTTTACCGCCGCGACCCCGTCCAAGCTCATGTTCCGGTTCTACCGCCTTCTGCGCAGCAACAATCGCGGACACGCACCCTGTTTGTCGCGCTACAGCCGGTGGCACCAGCACCGCAGAGATTTTCGCTTCAAAGGGTCGCGACAAACGGGGGCTGTGCAGACGGCCGATCAGGCTGCATCACACCGGCAACGGCAATGCGAATGTGCATGAGCTGTGCGGCCGGTACGTCCGCGACGCGCCTGTAAAACCTGAGGTGGGTCGGGGGTCCCTGCAGATGTAGGCAGAGACCAGCAGGCCAACATCAAGCCCGATCGCGTGGGATTCCACGCGCAGACGCAGCCGTTCAGTCCGCGGTTGTGGAATATCGGTGCGGAGGCGGGCGCCCCTGGCTGCCAACCCCACCCGCTTGCTCTCCGAGGCGAGTTACAAACGTTCTCTGTTCTCTTCCGCG